>DASZOO010000089.1:0-3170 GCA_035550775.1 Actinomycetota bacterium
CCGCGGCGATGAACTCGTCCATGTCGACGTGGAAGACCCAGCCCGTCACGGGAGCGAGGCGCCCGTGACGGCGAAGAGCTGCCAGTCGCCCCCGATGCCCTTCAGCTCGTGAGCGCCGCGGTCCTCGAAGGAGATCTGGGAGCCGCTCGCCAGGTCACGAACCGTGCGCGAGACGAGGATCTCCCCGGGTGCGGCCACGCTCATCACCCGTGAGGCGATGTGCACGCCGATGCCGCCGACGTCGCGGCCGCGCAGGTCGACCTCGCCGGCGTGCAGGCCCGCTCGGATCTCGATGCCGTCGGTCCGCAGCTCCTGCTGCAGCGCGGCGGCGCACTGGATGCCCTCACCCGGCGTCTCGAACACGGCCAACAGCCCGTCGCCGGTCTGCTTCACGAGACGGCCGCCGAAGCGCTCGACGAGCCGACGCGCCGCCAGGTCGTGCCGGTCGAGCAGCTCCTTCCAGCGGCGGTCGCCCATCTCGGCCGCGCGCCGCGTCGAGTCCACGATGTCGGTGAACAGCACGGTCCTGACCACGCGGCCGGACTGCCCGCCGGAGACGTGGGGGAGGGCGATGATGCTGCGGCGCGGCTTCCTCGCCACGACGTAGAAGAGGTGCACCCCCAGTACCACGCCCCACGTGAGCGCGAACCAGATCGGCCAGAACACCTCGGTGGCCTCCGGTTCGACCGGGGCGGGCGGGTCGACGTTGAGGAAGAGCCACGTGCCGACGAAGAAGGCGTTGACGACGGCGAACACGCCGATGTGGAAGATCATCCATCGCTTCCGCCGATAGTGGGCCTGCTCGGCCCGGTCGGTCTCCTGGGTGGGGACGGTCATCCGGAGGCACCTCCTCCTTCCGTGTGGCCTCTTCGATAGTAGGCGCTCACGCCGTCGGGTCCGTCGGGACGGCTCGCGTTTGGCCGCCCGAGGTTCTCGGAAGGAGGAGGGTGAACGTTCGGGCGGCACGTTCAACGCCCGGCTCCCGTTCGGAAGGAGGCACCATGTGCTTGACGTGCGCATGCATGGACGCGCATCTCGAGGTCGGTGAGAACAACATCAGATACGAGGACCTCAAGCGCGCGGCCGACGAGAACGGCCGGACCGTGAACGAGGTCCTCGCGGTCATGGACCTCACGGTCACGAAGGACCGCGCGGATCACACCGAGGAGTACGCGCCGAGCCCTCCCTAGGCGGAAAGGCCCGGCGCGCTCTGCTTCAGCCTCTCTCGACCACTCGGAAGCAGTTCCCGTCTGGATCGCGGAACGTGAACATCGGCGGCACACCCTGACCCAGGTCGATCAGTTCCGCGTCGGCCCGGATGCCGGCCTCCAGCATCGCAGCGTGATCCGCTTCGGCGTCGTCGGTCGCGAAGCTGATCTCGACGCCCTCCGAGGCGTCCTGGGGAACGAGCGCGATCGAGGTCTCGGCGCCTGGGGGCGCCACCTCGATCCACCGCTGTCCGGGCGCGAACTCGCCGTCCAGGCGCTTCTCGAACCCGAACGTGCCCACGAACAGGTCGAGGGCTCGATCCTGGTCGCTCACGGGAAGGATCACCGTGCCGACCTTCGTGATGCGTGTCGTCTGCTCGCTCATCGCTCCAACTCCTGCTTCAGTGCGGCCATCCGTCCCTTCCAATAGGACTTCATGCGATCGCGTTCCTCAGCGTCGTCGAGACGCTCGTGCGAGACGGTCACGGTGCTCTTCGCCTCGCCCTTGCCCTCGAACGTGACGTGCAGCCGCGACCCGTCGTCGCCCCAATCGAATCGAGCGCGGAGGGGCTTCGTGGCCGTACGCCGGCGCAGCGCCACGTCGGGCAGCCAGCGCTTCCGCTGGCGCGTTAGCACGAACGCGTCGTAGAGCCGCTCGACCGGCACCGCGACGGTCTTCGACACCGAGACCCGGAACCCGTCGTCGAATTGCCCGACCTCGCGACCGAGGCGGGCGCGCTCGTAGCTGCCCGTGATCGCCTGGGCGTTCCACCCGAGCGGCTCCGTGCTCAGCTGGCTCGCGACCCACCTCGCGATCTCACGACGGGGCTTCTCCGCGGCGCCCCACGCGTCGAGGACGTCGAACCACTCCTCCCAGCCTCGGCCCGTTCGCTCGCGGATCGAATCGTCGCTCGTCGGCAGCGGGGCCGGGTCGTCGCCCGGAACCGTCGCGTCGGCTCCGCCTCGCAGCAACACCAGGCGGGCGGCGGTGTAGCTCTCGCCCGTCTTCTCCATGCGGGTGCGGACGAGGCGCTTGAACGATCTCTGTGCGGTCATCTCGTGCTCCCCTTCATGGCGGCGACCCCGCGACTCACGCTCACGACGCCCCGCCGAACAGGGCAAGCACTCAACCGGCGTCCCGACGGCTCGAGGCCCCCTTTGCCCCCGCTTCTGCCGGCGGCGTGAGCGCCGGAACCGAGGGTTCGGCGCAGGACGGCGCCGTTCATCCAACCTAACTCCGGCCGTCGCCTTCCGCAACCCGACGGGCCTCCCGCTGCCGAGCGGCCAGCAGCTCGTGGAGGGCCGGAAGCACCGCCCGGTCTCGGGATGCCTATCAAGCATCGGGACGATGAGCAGGATGCATCGCCCGTCCCCATGTGTTTCAAAGTGCTCGACCAGGAGCATGATGGAAGGAAGCCGACGGAGGAGGCAGCCATGTGCTTGACGTGCGGATGCATGCAGGCCCACCTGGAGATGGGTGAGCACAACATCAGGTTCGAGGACGTGAAGGCCGCGGCCGACGAGAACGGCAAGTCGGTCTCCGAGACGCTCGACATCATGGAGCGCACCTGGGAGATCGACCAGGGCGAGCACGCCGACGAGTACGCCTCGTAGGCCCGCGATACTCGCGTCCGACCTCGAACGATGAGTCCCGGAGTCGGGATCCGTCTGACCACGTGAAAGCGCTCCGCAGCGAAGCGCATCTCATCGATCACGGAAGGAGTGACGCGAGATGTTGACCGATTCCAGGGCCTACAGCGGGTTCGCCGTCGACGACCTCGCGAAGGCGCGCGAGTTCTACGGCGAGACGCTCGGCCTGAGGACCGAGGTGCTCGACGAGTCGAACGGCCTGCTCTCGATCCATCTCGCGGGCGGGCGCGACACGCTCGTGTACGTGAAGCCGGACTTCGAGCCGGCCACCTACACGATCCTGAACTTCCCGGTCGACGACGTCGACGAGGC
>DASZOO010000090.1:0-3886 GCA_035550775.1 Actinomycetota bacterium
GGTGAGCCCGTGCTGGTGAACCAGGACCTGCACGCCGACAACGTGCTCGCGGCCGAACGTGAACCGTGGCTGCTGATCGATCCGAAGCCCCTGGCGGGGGAGCGCGAGTTCGGGGTGGCTTCGATCGTGCGCGGCCAAGAGCTCGGACACAGCCGGGGGTCGGTGCTGCACCGTCTCGACCGGGTCAGCGCCGAGCTCGGCCTCGACCGGGAGCGGGTGCGTCTGTGGACGATGGCCCACACCGTCGCGTGGGGATTCGACGGGGAACCGCTCCCCGGCCACATCGAGGCCGCCGCGTGGCTGCTCGACACGGCATGATGGAGTCGTGGAACCCCTCACCGGCCATCTGCTGATCTCCAACGCCGGCCTGTTCGACCCGAACTTCCGGCGCACGGTCGTGTTGATCGGCCATCACGACGACGAAGGAGCGGTGGGGGTCGTGCTGAATCAACCGCTCGGCATCACGGTGCGGGAGGCCGTGCCGCCCCTCGTGCACCTCGTCGACGAAGAGGAGCAGCTCTTCGACGGGGGACCGGTCGAGCCGGCGTCGGTCGTGGTGCTGGCCGACTTCCTCGATCCAAGCAGGGCCGAGGTGCTGGCGATGGGGTCGATCGGCTTCCTCCCGCCCGAGGCGGACGGCGACATCGCCGAGGCGATCCGTCGGGCCCGCGTGTATGCCGGCTACGCGGGCTGGGGCCCCGGACAGCTCGAGAGCGAGCTCGAGGAGGACAGCTGGGTGACCGCTCCGGCCCTGCCCGCCGACGTCTTCCACGACGAGCCGAGCCGCCTGTGGGAGGACGTGCTTCGCCGGCTGGGTCGCGGATACGAGATGCTCCGGCTGATGCCGCGCGACCCCTCGATGAACTAGCGGAACGTGGAGCTCCGTCGAGCCGTCGGGTATCGTCCGCGAGCGCGTCGAGCGCCCTCAGGAAGGAAGGATCGATGACGTCGGAGTCGTTCACGTTCTACATCCAGCCCTGGTACCGGAAGTCCCCGTACTTCGAGGCGACCAAGCGGCACGGCTGCAAGAGCTGGGGGCTGTACAACCACATGTTGCTCCCGACGCTCTACGACGACCCCGTGACCGAGTACGAGGCGCTGCTCAACGACGTGACGCTGTGGGACGTGAGCGTCGAGCGTTGCGTCGAGATCCGCGGGCGCGACGCGTTCGAGCTCACGAACCTGGTCACGTGCCGCGACCTGACCAAGGTCGACGTGATGCAGGCCCGGTACGTGCTGCTCACGACGGCGTGGGGCGGCATCGTCAACGATCCCGTGCTCCTGCGGCTCGCCGAGGACCGGTTCTGGCTCGCGCTGGCCGACTCCGACGCGCTGCTCTACGTGGCCGGGGTCGCGGCCGGGCGGGGCTTCGACGTCGAGATCGAGGAGACCGACGTGGCGCCGATGCAGGTGCAGGGGCCGCGATCGAAGGACGTGGTGCGCGATCTCTTCGGCGACCCGGTGGCAGACCTCCGCTACTACTGGTGCGCTGAAGCGGACCTCGGCGGCATCCCCGTCGTCGTGTCTCGAACCGGCTGGACGGGCGAGGTGGGCTATGAGATCTACGGGCAGGATCCCGCGCGTGGGGACGAGCTCTTCGAGGCCGTGTTCGCCGCCGGAGAGCCGTACGGCATGAGGGTGATCGCGCCGAGCGAGGCCCGGCGCATCGAGGCCGGCATCTTCAACTACGGCTCCGACATGCGGGTCTCCGACACGCCGCTGCACATCTCGGGCCTGGAGAAGTACGTGGAATCCGACCAGCCCCACGACTTCCTCGGCCGTGAGGCGCTGGCCCGGCTCGCGGAGCGCGGGGTCGACCGGAAGCTGGTCGGCATCGACATCGGCGGCGAACCGATGACCGACGAGGGAGCGTTGAACGACTTCTGGCCCGTGCACGAACCGGGCGCCGCCGCGATCGGTCGGCTCACGGCGGGGGCGTGGTCTCCCCGTTTGGAACGCAACGTGGGGTACGCGTGGGTCCCGTCCTCGCATGCGTCGGAGGGCACGCCCGTCGAGGTCGCGTCGCCGGCCGGCATCCGCCCCTCCACGGTGGCCCGGCTTCCCTTCGTCGACGCCGACAAGCGCATCCCCGTGGCATGAGCGAGTCGATCCCGTTCGATCGGGCAGCCGAGTACTACGACGAGACCCGGCGGCTGTCCGAGGAGGGCGTCCGCCGCACGACGGAGACCCTCACGCAGGCGTTCACGGGTGCCGGCCGCATCGTGGAGATCGGGGTCGGTACGGGTCAGGTCGCGATCCCGCTTCACGAGGCTGGTCTGGACGTGCTCGGGTTGGATCTGTCACGCCCGATGCTTGCGCAGCTTCAGCGCAAGTCCGGCGGGATGGCCCGGTTCCCGCTGGTTCAGGGCGACGCCCTCCAGATGCCATTCGCCGACGATGCGTTCGGCGGCGCGTACCTGCGATGGGTCCTGCACCTGATCCCCGGCTGGAAGGTCGCGGTCCACGAGATCGCGAGGGTGATCCGGCCCGGGGGTCGATTCCTCGTCGGGCTCGGCTCGTACGGCGGGGCGAGGTCGGACATCCAGGAGCGCTTCGCGCGGTCCGCGGGCATCTCGATCGAGCCCGTCGGGCTGGCGTGGGGAGGCTGGCGCGAGCTGGACGAGGAGGTCGCCGGCCTGGGCGGAGAGAAGCTCCCCGACGTGTCCTTCCTCGATCGCGGCCGCGACGACCTCGACCACTTCATGCGCGGCATCGAGGCGAACCGATACTCCTGGACGTGGGCGGTCCCCGACGACGCGCTCCGCGAGAGGGCGGCCGCGGACGCGCGCGCGTGGGCGGAGGCGCGGTGGGGGCCGCTCGACCGCGTTCCTCCGGAAGCGTTCGAGTGCCGCTACGGTGCGTACCGCTTCCCCTGAGCGGTCCGCGCTCAATCGACGTAGTCGTCGGGATGGTCGACCACGCCGGGCGCGTCGTCGCGGACGTGCATCGCCGAGAGCTCGGGCGGCACCGGACCCTCGGCGGAGTCCTGCTCGGCCACGAGGTCCTTCTCCCGGTCGACGCCGTCGCCGTCGCCGCCGTCGACGAGGTCGACGCTGCTCTCGGGGCGAACCCGCTGGGGCTGCTCGCGTCGGTTCCGCTCGCCGATCGTATCGCCGTCGACCTGCTCGGCGGCCGTCGTGTGGTCGTCGGCACCCATGTACCCGTCCATCGCGCTGATCATGTCCTCGATCGCTTCGCCCTCGTCGAACTCGGTCGGCGACGGGTCTCCGGACGGGGTGGTCTCGGCTTCGCTCATCACTTCCAGGCTACCTGCTCAGCACGTCGCGGAGCTCGCGTCGGCGACCTCACCGTCGGGCCGGAGGAACCGCTCGGACCACCCGCCGTTCCACAGGCTCAGCTCCACGACGCCGAGCCCGTTCAGTCGGACCTGGGAGTTGGGGGCCGGATCGCCGAACGGATACGTTCCCTCGCTCTGGCCGCCGGTGCCGGCCACGATCTGTCGGAGGCCGTCGGCCGCCGGCGTTCCATCGACCCGTTGGCTCGCGAACCGTTCGTAGTTGTGCTCGTGACCGTTCAACACGAGCTCCGCCCCTGCTTCGTCGAGGAGCTGCCACAGGGGCGCGACGTCTCCATCGCCGCCGTGCTCGGTGCCGGACGAGAAAAGGGGCTGATGCCAATACGCCAGGATGCATCGGTCGGACCTGGACGCCAGCTCGTCGCGCAGCCATTCGTACTGGGGATCGCCGGGCTCACAGCCGCCGTTGTCCTCGCACGTGCCGTCGAGCGCGTAGGCCCGCCATCGACCGATCTCGAACGTGTACCAGTAGGCGTCACGCCCGAAGTAGTCGAGGAATCCTTGCGCTGCCGGTGTGTGCCACTCGTGGTTGCCCGCGACCGGGTAGGTGATGCCCCGGAAGGCTCCCCA
>DASZOO010000091.1:0-3631 GCA_035550775.1 Actinomycetota bacterium
CGGAGCCTTTCGCGTTTCGTAGCCCGACCCCCGGAGGATGATGAGCGGCAGGCCGAAGCGGCTCGCACGGCTCGCTGCAGCCGTCGTCCTCGTCATCCCCACCATCGTCGTCGCCGCCGGATCGGCGTCGGTCGCTGCGCCGACCAAGGCCGAGGTCGAGGCGGCCGAGGCCAAGGCGAACGAGATCGGTCACGAGCTCGAAGTCGCGATCGAGGCCTACAACGAGGCCAGGGTCCGCCTGCAAGGCGTGCAGGACAAGCTCGCTGACGCGCTCGAAGACAAGGAAGCGGCCGAGGCGCTGGCGGCGAAGGCGTTGGGCCAGCTGGAAGATCGGGCCGTCGAGGCCTACACGGGGGCGGGTTCGCAGATGGACGTGCTGCTGGGCGCCTCCGACCTCTCGGAATTCTCCGATCGCCTTGAGTTCATGGGTGCGCTGGCCCAGAACGACGCCGACCTGGCCAACGCCGCGCAGACCGCCCAACAGCAGGCCGAGTGGGCCGCCGAGCGGTACGCCGAGACGATCGACGAGAAGCAGGCCGAGCTCGACCAGATGCAGGCCAAGCGCGCCGAGATCGAGCGGATGCTCCAGGAGCAGCGGGCCCTCGCCGACCAGCTCGACCGCGAGTACCGGGACTACCTCGCGGCGCAGGAAGCCCAGGCCGCAGCCGCCGCCGCGGCCGAGGCGGCGGCGGCGAGCGACACCGGCACGTCGGGCGGCGGCACCGTCGACACCGGCGGCGGCGGCACGTTCGTGCCGCCGCCGAACTCCAGCGCGGCGCAGATCGCCATCGCAGCCGCCAAGTCCAAGATCGGGGCCTCCTACGTCTGGGGATCGGCGGGCCCCGACACGTTCGACTGCTCGGGACTCACGAGTTGGGCCTACGCGCAGGCGGGCGTGTACCTGCCGCACTCGTCGGCCTCCCAGGCTGCCTCCTACCCGGAGGTGCCCTACAGCTCGGCGCAGCCGGGCGACCTGCTGTTCTTCTACTCCCCGGTCAGCCACGTCGCGCTCTATCTGGGGGGCGGCATGATGGTCCATGCACGCCACCCGGGGCCGGGCGGGCAGGTGCAGATCGGATCCGTGGGCGGCTACGGCACACCTGTGGTCAAGGTCACCCGTCCCACCTAGCCGTGAGTTCGCACTCCTAGCCGCGAGCCCGTACTCCCGAGTTCGGCACCCCCCGCTAGGCTTCGCGGGTGGACCCGACCGAGCTCACCGTCACCGCTTCTGACGACGACCTCGATCTGGTCGCGCGGCTTCGATCGGGCGACGAGACCGCGTTCATGTCGCTCGTCGACCGCCTCCAGCCCATGATGCTCCGCGTCGCGCGCATGTACGTCTCGACCGCCACCGCCGCCGAGGACGTCGTGCAGGATGCCTGGCTCGGCGTGCTGCAGGGCATCGAGCGGTTCGAGGGACGGTCGTCGCTCCGTACGTGGATCCTGCGCATCGTGAGCAACATCGCGAAGTCGCGCGGGCAGCGGGAATCCAGGAGCGTGCCGTTCGCAACGCTCGCCGGCGACGTCGGCGACTCACCCACGTTCGACCCCGATCGGTTCATCGGCACGGGCGAGCCGTGGGCGGGCCACTGGTCGACGGTCCCCCACGACTGGAGCGCGATCCCTGAAGCACGGCTCGTCGCCTCGGAAACGCTGGCCGAGGTGCGCCGGGCGATGGACGCCCTGCCGCCGATGCAAGCGGAGGTGATCCGGCTCCGCGACGTGCTGGGGTGGACCTCGGCGGAGGTCCGTAACGCCCTCGATATCTCCGAGACCAATCAGCGCGTGCTGCTGCACCGAGCCCGGGCCAAGGTCCGCCGGGCGATCGAACGCGCGATCGAGATCGAGGAAGCGTCATGAGCGAGCGGATCGACGACGTCACGTGCCGGGAGATCGTCGAAGCCATCACCGACTACCTCGAGGGCGCGATGAGCCCGGAGGATCACGAGCGCTTCGAGCGCCACCTCGACGAGTGCGTGGGCTGCACGAGAGCGCTCGAACAGTTCCGGGCGACGATCGAGGTGACCGGACGGCTCACCGAAGATCGAGTCGACGCGGCGCAACGAGCGAACTTGCTGCGCGTGTTCACGCGCTGGCGTTCCGGTGGCCCTGGCGGGTAGCCCGGCCGGAACGACGGGTCAGAGGCTCGCCTCGAGGTCCGCCAGCCGCACCTTCGCCTGGCTCACCAGCTGCTCGTTCCCGATCGCCTCCGCCTCTCGCAACGCCTCGGCGAGCAGATCCGCGGCCTGCGAGCGTCGCAGATCGCCCTTCTCGACGGTCGCGTACTTGAGCTTCTCGTCCGCCTTCACGATCAGCTCGAAGATCTCGGACGGCTCCATCGGTGACCCCCCTCGCGCGTCGGTTCGCGAACCGTACCGCGATGCACGCACCCGGTCACAGGAGCGGACGGTTCTGGCATGGAGCGGTGAACGTCCGACGAACGATGCGGGAAGGTTCCCCGCCGGTCGTTCCCCTCTGCCGCACCGTCGTCGGACACTGCATCGGCAACGATGCGTTGGGTTCGAAGGAGATGCGATGGATCCCCAGGTCGACCGTCACACCGACGAGATCGACGTCGAGGACGAGACCCGCCGGGCGATCGTCCGCGCGCTGAACCGCGCGCCCTACGACGTGTGGACCCGAGACAGCCTGGCCCGGTCGCTCGGCGTCTCGTCGGGGCTCACGGGCCGGATCCTCACGCAGCTCGCCGGCGCCGGCATGGTGCACCTGCTCCCCGGCTCCGACGACGAGTACACCGTCGCCGGCGACGACCTCATCGGCGCCTGAGCGACGCTCCCGGGTCAGGCCCGACGCCGGCCAGCTCGCGCGCCTCCGCTTCGATCGCCGTGCGGTCCGCGAGCCGTTCGAGCCAGGTCCCGGGGAGCGACCGGGCACCATGGAGCGCGCCGAGGAGCGCGCCGGTGACGGCGGCGTTGGTGTCGGTGTCGCCGCCGAGCGCGACGACATCCCGCAGCCCCGCCTCGAACGGCCGTTCCTCGCCGGCCGCGCGCAGCGCGACACCCGAGGTGAAGAACACGAAGCCTCGGTCGGGGCCGTCGATGGGGCGCTCGATGCCCGCCGCCCCGACGAGGTGCTCGAGCTCCTCGGAGCCCTCCAGGCCTTCGATCGCGGCCAGGGCCCCGCGAACCGAGGCCTCCGGCGGGTCCCCGCGAACGAGCGCGGCGACGGCGAGCGTCACGGCGAGGCACGCGGTGCGGCACCGCCCGTCGGCGTGCGTGATCTCGCTGAGCGACGGCGCTGCATCGTGCAGCTCGTCGGGCCGCCCCGCGTACGCGAGCCCGAGCGGCGCGCAGTACATCACGGAGCCGTTGCCGGCCGAGACCTCCGGGCCGCGCTGCTGCCAGATGTCGCGCGCGACGGTCGCGGCGTCCTCGCCGCGGTCGACGCGCCGGAGCACGCGGCCGGTGAGCGTCCCGACGTCGGGCGGGTCGGAGCGGAACCACGCGAGGTGGCGCTCGACGAGGTCGGCCGGGTCGAGCCCGCCGCGCGCGGCCAGGCTCCGGACGAGGTTGCGGGCGAGGGCCGTGTCGTCGGTGGTGCTCCCGGGCGGGCGGTCGAGCCATGGCCGCTCGAAGGCCGGGATCGGGTCGGGCACGTTGCGGCCGCGAAG
>DASZOO010000092.1:0-11341 GCA_035550775.1 Actinomycetota bacterium
GGCACGTTCTCCGAGGCGGGCAGCTCGAGCGAGAGCAGGTCGCCGTAGCTCTCCGGATCGGAGCTCGCGGCGAGCCACGCGATCATGTTCTGGCGGCCTTGCGGCACGAACGGGAGCACGAGCTGGAACTCCTCCGTCTCCTCACCCGGGGCGCGCATCAGCAGGTAGTACGGGCGGAGCGTCGGCGCGCCTTCGAGCGACGACGCGGGGGTGGTCCCGGCCTCCAGACCCTCCAGGTCCAGCGGCTGGGTCGTCGGATCAGCCGCGATCTCCCAGCGGTCCTGCTTCTGATAGAAGATCTCGGGGCTCGTCACGTGGTAGTTCGCGTACTGGGTGGCCTGCACCTGGAACAGGTTCTCGGGATAGCGGAAGTGCGCCCAGACCTCGTCGGATGCTTGCTCGATCGGGGTGAACAGATCGGGGAAGGCTCGGTCCCACACGCGGATGATCGGATCCTCGAGGTCCGCGTAGTACGTCATCGTGCCGTCGTACGCGTCCACGGTCACCTTGACCGCGTTCCGCATGTAGTTCACGAGGGCGGGGGCCATGTCCCCCTCGGTCGCGTCGGACAGGTCGATGGACTCCGAGTACGGGTACTCGTTCGACGTCGTGTATGCGTCCCAGATCCACTTGAGCTCCCCGTCGATGATCGTGAGGTACGGGTCACGGTCGAACGTCAGGAAGGGCACCGGCTTGGGGACCCGCGAGGGGAGATCGCGGTAGATCATGATCCTGCTCTCCGATCGGATCTGCCCCGAGATCAGCAGGTTCACGTCGCGGAATCGCCAGGCGAACAGTGCCCGCTGGAAGACGTTGCCGACATCGATCCCCCCCGTGCCGTCGTACGTGTAGTCGGGGGCACCGTCGTAGTCGAACTCCGGCGTGCCCGACTTCACGACGACGAAGGCGGCATCGGTCGGATCTCCCTCGCCGAAGTAGATCCGCGGCTGCTCGAGGGGCGGCTGATCGGTCTCGGGGACCGGGATGTCGGCGAGCGTGAAGACCGGGGCGCCCTCGGGGTTCGCGGTCTCGACCCGAGCCGCCACCGCGCCGTACCCGTGCGTGTAGACGAGATGCTCGTTCTGCCACGTCCGCGCCTCGGCCTGGATGCCGGCCTGCGACACCTCCCGGCCGGACACCATGAGCACGTTGCGCACCCCGTCGATCTCGTAGCGGTCCACGTCGACGTCGCGGAACTCGTAGAACTGGCGGAAGCGCTGCAACGACTGGAAGTTCTGCTCGAGGATCGAGGGCCGCCAGAGCCGGATGTTCTCCTTGGTGGCCTCGTTCGCGGCGAGATCCTCGGCGGTGACCGTCGGGTCGTAGGTCTGCTCCGGCGGCGTGGAGATCGACTCGGGCTCGATCGCGAACGCGCGCGTCGTGCCCTCGAGGTTGTACGCGATGTACTCCTGCTCACGCTGGAACTCCTGGGGCGTCACCCGGAACCGCTGGACGAACGCCGGGTACGCGGTGCCGAGCAGCACCGACACGGCGCCGAGCACGATGACGGCGATGATCGGCAGGGCCCAGCGCTGGCGAACGATGTTCGCGAAGAAGAGCACGGCGCAGATCATCGCCGCGATGATCAGGAAGTTGAGCGCAGGCAGCTGCGCATGCACGTCGGTGTACGAGGCGCCCTGCACGACGCCCCGGCGCGAGGTCAGCAGGTCGAACTTCCCCAGGTAGTACCCCCACGCCTTGACCAGCATGATCAGGCCGAGCAGCACCGACAGATGGGCGCGCGTCGCCGGCGCGACCCGTTCGGCCCACGAGCTCGCCTGCGGACGGATGCCTCCCCAGAGCAGGTGCGCGATCGCCGTGAGGAACGTGACGCCGACGAGCGACGAGAAGAGCCAGCCCTGCAGGAACTTCAGCCACGGCAACGAGAAGATGTAGAAGGCAGGGTCCCGGTCGAACAGCTGCTCGGGAGCGCCGAATGCAACTCCGCTCGAGTGCCGCCAGAGCAGGAACACCTGCCACTGCCTCGAGACCCCGATGCCCACGAGCAACGCCAGCACGGCCGCCGCGACCGGCAGGGCCCATCCGAGGAAGGGCTCGAAGGCCATGCGGACCCGCTCGATCGCTTCCTGCTCGGGGGTGAAGAACCGCAGGGGCGGAGGCGAGATGCGACGCGTGATCAGCAGGTTCGCGTAGAGCAGCGCGAAGAACGCGGCGCCGAACACGATGCCGAGCACGAGCTTCGTGCGCAGCTCGGTCCAGAACACGCCGCTCTGCCCGACCTCGCGGAACCACAGGAGGTCGACGTAGAACGTCGACATCACCGTGAACACCAGGGCGAGCACGACCAGGCCCCCGATCACGTACGCCGGCCAGCGTCGCTGGCGCGCAGGGATGCGCACGGTCGCCATGGTCGGTCGATCCTCCTCGGGTGGCGGCGGGAGCGCCGGTGGCGAGCCTAACGCATGGCGTGCGGAACGATGGCGCTCACGGACCGTCGAGGGCCTCGACCGCATCGTCGAACGTGCCCACGGGGACCAGCCGGATGCCCCCGGTGTCGACCTCGCGCAGCTCGGCCATGTTGGCACGCGGCACCAGGAAGACCGTGGCGCCTCCCCGCTCGGCACCGATCACCTTGTCCACGATGCCGCTGATGGGGCCGACCCGCCCGTCGGGTGTGATCGTGCCGGTGCCCGCGATCGTGCGCCCGTCGGTCAGGTCGGCGGGCGTGAGCGCGTCGTACAGGCCCAGGGCGAACATCAGACCCGCGGACGGGCCCCCGACGTCGCCACTGGAGATCTCGATCTCGAACGGGAACGCGTCGACCATGTTGATGCCGATCAGCGGGATGGTTCGCCCGTCGCATGGCCCGCGCACGATCTCGATCTCGTGGGTCTGGCCACCGGCCCGAACGCGGAATCCAACCGGATCGTCGAGCGGCACGGCGTCGATCGCACGCTGCGCCTCGCGGGCCGACCCGACCCGCCGGCCGTCGACCGCGAGCACCTCGTCGCCCGCGAACAGCTCCCCCGTGGCAGGGCAATCGTCGCCGGTGCGTTCGATCAGCGCGCCGTCCCCATGTTCCTCCGGGTAGTCGAACAGGTCGCTCAATACCACGACGGACGCATCGATCTTGCTCTGATCCATCTGCGAGACCGCTCGCTCCTGCTCCTGCTGGCGATCGATCCCCGGTGGGTAGATCTCGTCTTCCCCGACGACGAACTGCGACTCGTCGATCCACGCGACGAGCGAGCCGAGCGCGGTGACCTGCTGCCATCGCACGGTCGTCATGATCAGCCTGCCTCGCGACGGGTACCGAGGCACTCCCTGCACGTCGATCAGCGGATCGACCTCGTTCGTCGGGCCGGGTCCGACCGCGTAGTAGGGCAGGCGAACCCATGCGGCTGCGAACGCGAGCGCGAACAGGGCGACCAAGACGATCGGGCGGAGGATCCGTCTCATGCGGGATTCGATAGTACGGGGCCTTCCGGCCCCTTCACGGGATGTACGCACGACGGTACGCTCGTGGCGCCGAGAGGAGGACGGGTCGTGGGTACCGTGCTGGTGGTGACGATCGCCGTCGCCGTCGGTGTGCTCGTCTACCGGCTGACCGCCGGCGGGGAAGAGGTTCCCGCCGTCCCCGAGGACGACGTCGGCACGTGGGCGGGAGGCGAGAGCGGCTCGCCGGAGACCGTCCGCCCCTCCGAGCGATCGATCGAGGTGCCCGAAGGCTACATCCGTGTCTCGGGATCGGGTCCTTCGTGGCACGCTCGCCTGGGCGGAGCCATGGGGCTCGTGATCGCGGTCGCCGTCGGCGCGATCGCCCTCGCCCTGTCCCTCTGGGCGTTGGGCGCGCTGCTGGCCAGGCTCTTCGCCCAGGCCGGCGCCGGCGGCTCGGGCGCCTGAGCCGGCCGGTCGGCACCGGTCCGACGTACGGGAACCCTCAGCGGCGCCGGACGAGCTGGAACGCCGATCGGTAGTCCTCGAGATGCTCGAGCATGCGGCCGGTGCCCACCGCGACCGTCTCGAGCGGTCGTTCCACGACGTGCACGGGCACCTCGCATTCCTGAGCGAGGAGCATGTCGAACCCCCGCAACAGCGCTCCGCCGCCGGTGAGGAACATGCCGGTTTCGAGCACGTCGTGCGTGAGCTCGGGGGGCGCCTCCGCCAGGGTCAACCGCGCGGCCTCGACGATGCCACGGACCGGCTCACCGATCGCCTTGCGGATCTCGTCCTCGGTCACCTTCACCTCGACCGTGTTCCCGGTGTCGAGCTCCCGGCCGATCACCACGGCGGCCTTCCCACCATGCGTGGGGAACGCCGATCCGATCGCGATCTTGATCTCCTCGGCGGCCTTCTCACCGATCGCGACCCCGTACTCGTCACGGATGTGATGCTGCACCGCGGTGTCGAGGTCGAACCCCCCCAGCGCCGCGGAGCGCCCGCTCACGACGCCGCCCATCGACACCACCGCCATCTCCGAGCGACCGCCGCCGATGTCGGCCACGAGGTTTCCGACCGGCTCGTGCACGGGCAGCCCGGCGCCGATCGCGGCCGCGAGCGGCTCCTCGACGAGCGTGACCTGGCGCACCCCGGCGGCCCGGACCGCATCCTCGATCGCCCGGCGCTCGACCTCCGAGCTCATGGACGGGACCGCGACGAGCACCCGCGGCCGCGGGAACCGCACCGTGATCGTCCGGCGGATCACCACCTCGATCATCGCCCGCGTGGTGTCGAACTCCGTCATCGTGCCCTTGCGGAGCGGCCGGACCGCGAGCACGTTGCCGGATTCCCCCCCGAGCAGCTGCCAGGCTTCCTCGCCCATCGCGAGCACGTCGCCGCTGTCGGCACGCACCGCGACCACCGCCGGCTCGTCGAAGACCACGCCCTCCCCTTGGCGGTAGACGAGCGTGTTGGCGGTTCCGAGATCGATCGCGAGATCGCGTCCCATCTAACGCTGCTCCGGGCTGATCGCCGGCATCAGCTGCCCATCACCCAGTGGGACTCGCCCGAGACGAGACCCTCCTTCTTCCAGATCGGCACCTCGTGCTTGAGCCGCTCGATGCCGTGGCGGCACGCGTCGAACGACTCGGCTCGATGGGGCGCCGAGACGGCGACGATCACGCTGGTCTCACCGATCTCGAGGGCGCCGACCCGGTGCAGGATCGCCACCCGGCAGACGGGCCAGCGGTCGAAGATCTCGCCGGCGAGCTCGCGCAGACGGGTCTCGGCCAGCTCGTGCCACGCCTCGTAGGTCAGGCCGGTGACCTCGCCGGCGTCGGAGTGATCGCGGACGACCCCCGTGAAGATGCAGGCAGCGCCCGCCGAGGGGTCGGCGACGGCACGAGCGGCCTCGTCCAGCGAGAGCGGATCGTCCTGGACGCGCGTGATCGCGCGCGATGCCGCGGCGGTGCGCGTGGGGTCGGTCACGCGGTCATCGTAACCAAGGGGGGTCGTACGATGACCTGATGAGCGATCGAGGAAGGGGTGGGTTCGGGTTCCCATTCGGCATGGATCCCGAGTCGTTGCGCGACGCCCCGTTGTTCCGAGAGATGCAGCGGGTGATGTCCGCCTCGTCGGGCCCCGTGAACTGGGAGCTGGCCCGCCAGGTCGCGATCGCGACCGCGGCTGAAGCCGGTGAGGACCGAGGGGCGGACGAGCACGATCGCCAGACCTTCGAGGAAGCGGTGCGGGTGGCCGAGCTCCACGTGGCGCGGTTCACCGGTCTCGAGCCACCAACCGACGTGGCCGAGGTTCGCGCGGTGCGACGGGCGGAGTGGATCGGCGCCAACACCGAGAGCCTCTCGGAACTGCTCGAACCGGCCGCCGAGCGCATCGGCCGATCGATGGATCTCGCGCAACGCGAGGGCAGCTCCCACGAGATGCAGTCGATGGCCGCGATGATGGCGCAGCTCGCGCCCCTGCTGATGGGGGCGCAGGCCGGGCAGGTGCTCGGGTTCCTCGCCCAGCGCGTGCTCGGGCAGTACGACGTGGCCGTGCCGCGCTCGGGCCCCGGCACGGTGATGTTCGTGATGCCGAACATCCGCTCGTTCGAAGCCGATTGGTCGCTCGATGCGACCGACTTCCGCACGTTCGTGGCGATCCACGAGGTGACGCATCGCTTCGAGTTCTCGCGGCCCTGGGCGCGGGAACGCTTCGCGGAGCTGCTCCACGACTTCCTCTCGACGCTGCGGATCGACCTGGAGGGCATGCAGGCCCGGCTCGCGACGATCGACACGAGCGACCCCGAGGCGTTGCAGCGCGTGCTCGAGAGCGACGAGGGCCTGTTCGGCGCCGAGCTCGACGACGAGCAGCGGCTGAAGCTCGGACGCATCCAGGCCTTCATGTCGGCGGCGGAGGGGTACGGCGACCATGTGATGCACGCCCTCGGGGCCGAGCTCCTGCCCACGTCCGGCCGCATCGACGAGGCGATGCGTCGCTATCGCGAAGGAGAGGCCGGCGACCCCGTGTTCGAGCGGCTGCTCGGCATCGAGATGAAGCGCGACCAGTACGAGGCCGGACGAACGTTCTGCGACACCGTGGTGGAGCTGACCGACGAGGCGACGCTGGGTCGCATGTGGGAGTCCGCCGAGGCGATGCCGTCGTTGCCCGAGGTCGCGGAACCCCGTCTCTGGCTGGCGCGGACCGTCTAGACGGCCTCGACCGGTGCCGGCGGCGCGAACCGGTCTCGCGCATACCGCCTCGGTCGTGATAGCGTCCCCGCGCAACGGCGAGGGCCCCACCTCGCCGACGATAACGGGAGGGGTTCCATGCGCATCCGCGCCCTCGTTGCCTCGGTCGCGATCCTGTCCTTGCTCGCCCTGGCGCCGCCGACGGCCGGCGCCCGTGCGACGTTCGACACCCTGAACCCGGGCGGCCTGACCCGGCTGCGGGAACGGGTGCCCGTCAACATCGTCTTCGTCGGGTACGAGCCGGGCCGCGTCGATGCGAGCACGTTCCTCTCGAAGCTCCCCGCGACGTACCGTCCTCAGGTCCGCTCCCGCATGTTCTACGGGCTGCCCTCGGACCTGGGCATCAGATACACCTACGACTTCGACGTCACCTACACCGACGGCGCCTTCGAGGATTCGTTCTTCGGAGCGCTGGCCGGGTTGTCGAGGCCGGCCCCGCTGACCGACTTCCAGCAGGCGTACAACGATCAGGCATCGAACGTGCTCGACGTCACCGACAACCACTTCATCGACGGGCCGAGCGTCGAGCGCTGGCTGATCGATCATGCCCCGGCCGGCGTCGACACGACCCAGAACACGCTGTTCTTCGTCAACTGGTACGACCGCCCGGACTTCGAGTTCCACGTCTACACGAAGACGAACGAGCCCGACCCCGACACCGGCTACAACTTCGGCGTCGAGCGACAGAGCCGCAAGTTGATCGCGTGGGGCGGCACCCCCTCGGTCGACGAGGAGAACGGCCGGTCGGGTGAGCACCGCGTGTGGTTCTACGACCTGTCGGCCGGTCCGGAGTCATGGACGGACAACTGGAACGTCGACGACCCCGACCTCGACGGCAACGGACAGGTCGACTACCGCATGCCTCCGATCTGGGAGTACGCGAACCGGGGCTTCCGCTCCCCCGGCAAGCTCACGAGCGACCTCGCGAAGATCGCCCGCTACGTGGGCATCGACCTGCTGTTCACTACGTCACCGGCCTATCCACCCGACCTCACCCCGCAGCGGATGCCGGACCCCGTCAACCTCGACATCAACACGTACGAGGGATGGCCGGGCGTGAACGCATCGCAGCGGTTCATCGACCCGGGTCTCGTGCGGCGCGAGGAGGGCGAGCTGCTGCGCGTGACGACGACCCTCGATCGACAGCAGGAGCCGCTCACGGGTCCGGCGAGACGGTGCTTCAACAAGTGGGTCAACAACCTGATCTGCTATCGCAACCGACCCCAATACCCCGATCCCTTCGCGAACCTGTTCCTCTACAACTCGATCCACAGGAACCGGTTCAAGGACGGCGGCGGCCAGTACGAGGCGATGAGCTTCAACTACGCCACCGACTTCGACGCCGGCGGCGGTCTGCTCGGCTATGCCGACGACAACTGGCTCGACGGCACGCAGAGCATCGTCGTCGCGTTCGTCGATCCGACGATCGTCGAGTTCGGCTACGGACTGTCCACGACGCTGATCCACGAGATCGGACACCACGTCGGCATGAGCCATCCGCACGACGGCTTCGACTACGAGCGCGGGATCGACTTCGAGCCGGCCGATCGCTTCTACTTCGCGTGGTCGGGCGACGAGTCGAACTCGATCATGAGCTACATCGACCTGAACTGGGACTTCAGCCAGTTCGACCTGGACAACCACTGGCGGACCACCGCCGCCGCGTATCTCAACAACGCGAACGTGGTCGCCGCCGACGTGCTGGCGAGCGGGAACGCGGCGGCCGGCATGGCCGCCCTGCGGCAGGCGGACCACCAGGCCGGGCTCGCCTCCGCGGCGTTCGGAGCGCACGACTACGCCGAGGCGTTCGACCGAGCGAAGGCGGCGCTCGAATTCGCGAAGTCGGCGGCGCACCGGACCGGCGTCCGGGTGCAAGCGAGCCGAGCCGGCTGGTTCGTTCTCTCGCCCGTCAAGCCCAGGGTCGCCGTGGGCGAGACGCCCGCGTACGTCAGCATCGACAAACTGAGCAGGCGCGCGCACCGAGCACGCCCGTAGAAGAGCCGGATCCACCGAGCGCCGGGGCCGGGACGGCCCCGGCGCTCGTGACGCCCGGTCCTCCGGTATCCTCTCCGCTCGATGGAACCGGTCGGGGAGCTCGTCGCCGCTGCCGTCGTCGACGAGCGCGTGTGGAACGCCTACGGCGATCGGGCCAACGACGGCATCTATCTCGTGGGCCAGCCCGGTCCCGCCCTGCCATTCGTGATCTTCCGTGCCTGGAAGGTCCCGACGGGGGTCGTGAACGAACAGATCCGGCTGATCGGCCCGTCTGGACGCACCATCTTCCGGTGGGGACCCGCGCCTCGACGCATGGTCGGCTCGATGGATCTCACGACGGAGCTCGACCGGGTCGACGACGCGGTGTTCGACGAGACTGGCACCTTCGTCGCGTCGTTCATCATCGACGACGCGATCGTGGGGGAGATCGAGTTCCCCGTGTTCGTCCAGAGCTCGCCGGAGAAGCTGCCCAGACAGATCGAGGACGGCCTGAAGAAGTCCGATGTGATCTGGGTCGGCGTCGACCGGGGCGGGAAGCGGCGAACGGCGCCGGTCTGGTTCGCGTACAAGAACGGCAAGATCTACGTGATCTCGCTGCGGGAGCCGGGTCCGCAGGAGCAGACCGTGCCCGGCGTGCCCGACGCCGAGCGACTGGTCGTGATCACCCGACGCAAGGGACGCGACACTTCGCTCGACGAGTTCTGGGCGGCTCAGCGCGTGCTGAAGGACGCGGAGTGGGAAGCCGCGGCAGCGCTGCTCGCCGACAAGCGGAAGAGCCGCAACGGCTCTCCAGCGGAGAACATCGCGAGATGGCGGGGCACCGCCGACATCGTCGAGCTCACCCCCAACGTGCCGGCGTGATCGTCGCCCGACCGCACCATGGCGCGGCCGGCGTGGGCATCAGAGCTGACCGAGCATCTCGAGCGGGAACGGCGACAGCGCGAGCGGCTTGACCGCCACGCGGAGCAGGATCAGTGGGTTGTCGTCACCGGCCGCGCGGTTCAGGTGCAGCACGTCGCATCCACCGCACCGGTGCACCAGGACCCATTCACCATCCCCGCGCACGGTGATCGCGATCGGTTCCATGAGCGAGCCGCACGATGCCGAGCGATCGCCCGGCGTGTCGTCCACGTGGCGGCTCCAGAGGCAGTTGGGACAGTGGTTGCGATGCGCGGTGCCGAGGGCGCGGGTCGGTACGTCGGATCGGCAGTGACCACAGCGGAACGAACGTTGTCGCCGACGCCGCTCGTCGCGGCGTTGTTCGTGGGACATCTGGACAGGACCTCCAAGATCGAACGGTCGTGTGGCACCGTCGTGCTGGGGTCCCGATCGATCAGGGAGCGAGGGAGCGACCGGAACGGCGGCACGACGCGGTGACCACCGTGGCAGCAGTCATGGAGATCGCACCCCCTTCTCGGTCGGGCCACGAAGCCGTGGCATCGTGGAGGACCCTAGCACCTCGGACGAGGTCTATCCAGGGCGGTTCACCGGACGGCCCATGGCCTCGGCGAGCGTCGTCAGCTCCTTGCCGAGGGCCTCCATCTCCTCCGGAAGCAGCGCCTGAGGGCCGTCGCAGAGGGCTGCCTCGGGGTCGTGGTGCACATCGATCATCACCGCGTCGGCACCGGCAGCCACCGCCGCCCGCGCCATGGGAGCGACCAGATGCTTCTTGCCGACCGCGTGCGACGGGTCGACGATCACCGGCAGGTGCGACTCGTGCTGGGCCACCGCCATGCCGGCGAGGTCGAGGGTGTTCCGGGTCGCGGGTTCGAACGTGCGGATGCCGCGCTCGCACAGGATCACCTCGGAGTTCCCGCGCTGCGCGACGTACTCAGCGGCCTGCAGCCATTCGTCGATCGTCATCGCCAAGCCCCGCTTCAGCATCACTGGCTTGTGCGTGAGCCCGACCTCCTTCAGCAGCTCGAAGTTCTGCGCGTTCCGCGTGCCGACCCGGATGCAGTCGGCGATGTCGGCCACGTGCTCCACCTGCGACACGTCGACGACCTCCACGATGATCGGCAGCCCCGTGTCCCGGCGGCATGCCACCAGGATCTCGAGGCCACGCTCCCCCAGCCCCTGGAACGAGTACGGCGAGGTTCGGGGCTTGAAGACGTCGCCCCGCAACACGGTCGCGCCGGCGGCCTTGGCCGCTCGGGTGGCGATCGTCGCCTGCTCTTCGTTCTCGACCGCGCACGGCCCAGCGATGATCGTGAACGTGCCGCGCCCGACCGGGGTCTGACCCACCATCACGGTCGTCGCCTCCGGATGCAGGTCGCGCGCGACCATCTTGTACGGCTTGCCGATCTGGATCACGTGATCGACGCCGCCGAGCTGGGCGAACGGGATCGCCTGGAAGTGCGCCGTGTCGCCCACGAGGCCGATCACCGTGTGCACGGCCCCGCGCGAGACGAACGCCTCGCCGCCGAGGTTGCGCACCTTCTCGCAGACGACCTCGATCTCCGAGTCCGTCGCGTCCTGCTTCATGACGACGACCATCCGGCGTTCCTCTCACTCGCCCGGCCACGGCACGCCGGGACGAGAAAGCCCCGGGTACCGACCCGGGGCCGCTGTCGCTGGTTGGCTGCCGGCGACTACCCCGGGTCGCGCCCGAAGTAGGTGAACCGGAAGCCGACGGAGCTCTGCATGACCGCCCCATGATGAACCACGGGAAGCGGGCGTGGCAAGCGAGCGGGGCG
>DASZOO010000093.1:0-3204 GCA_035550775.1 Actinomycetota bacterium
CCACGCGAGCTGAGGAACGCGATCGTCGATCCGCCACAGGTCGCGGTACTCGTGGATCGGCGTCGTGCTCCAGTCGATCGAACCCTTCGCGCCGAGGGTCTTCATCGACGCCGGCAGCCGGTACTTCGACACGACGTCTTCGCACCGATGCAGGATCACGTTGAGGTCGTCGAGCCGTTCGTACGCGGCCTTCGTGAGCACCTCGGTCAGGTTCACCTTGGCGGCTGCCATCGTGAGCGGGTTGCCGTTGAACGTGCCGACCTGGTCGATGTCACCCGAGATCACGCCGGCCATCGCGTCCTCGGTACCGCCGATCGCGCCGCACGGAAGCCCCGCCCCCAGCGCCTTGGCGAAGGCCACGAGGTCGGGCTGTACCCCGAAGGCCTCGATCGCGCCGCCCCATGCCACCGTGAAGCCGGTCTTCACCTCGTCGTAGGCGAACATCGCCCCGTGCGCGTGGCAGAGGTCCTTCAGCCCCTGCAGGTAGCCGTCGTCGGGCAGGACGACGCCGCAGTTGGTCATGACCGGCTCGATGATCAAGCCGGCGATCTCGCTCCCGCGCTCGGCGAACAGCTTCGTCGCGAGGTCGAGATCGTTGAACGGCACGTTCACGACCGACTCGAGCGTGCCCGGGATCAGCCCCGGCGTCTGCGGCACGGAGTGCGGACGCTCGCGCGGCCCGGCCTTGTCCTCGGGAGGGAAGACGCTGACCATCAGCGCGTCGTGATGTCCGTGGTAGGTGCCCTCGATCTTCGCGATCAGGTCGCGCCCGGTCGAGGCGCGCATGATCCGGACGGCGTCGAGCGTGGCCTCCGTGCCGGAGTTCCCGAACCGCCAGTACGGAAGGCCGGTGCGTTCGGTGAGCTGCTCGGCGACCGGCAGGGCGTCCTCGGTCGGCTGGGCGAAATGCGTGCCCTTGGCCACCCGGTCACGCACGGCTTCCACGATCTTCGGGTGAGCGTGACCCATGACCATGACGCCGTAGCCGTTGTGGAAGTCCACGTACTCGTTGCCGTCGATGTCCCACACGCGCGAGCCCTCGCCCCGGTCGACGTAGATGGGATGCGGCGGCCACGTCTGCCACGACGACGAGACGCCGCCCGGGAGGTGCACCTTCGCCTCCTCACGATAGGAGAGCGACCGCGCATGCTTGCGGTCGAGGGCGGCCGTCTCCTCCTTGGTGAGCTGCTCGGCGACCGGCAGGGCGTCCTCGGTCGGCTGGGCGAAGTGCGTGCCCTTGGCCACCCGGTCGCGCACGGCTTCCACGATCTTCGGGTGGGCGTGACCCATGACCATGACGCCGTAGCCGTTGTGGAAGTCCACGTACTCGTTGCCGTCGATGTCCCACACGCGCGAGCCCTCGCCCCGGTCGACGTAGATGGGATGTGGCGGCCACGTCTGCCACGACGACGAGACGCCGCCCGGGAGGTGCACCTTCGCCTCCTCACGATAGGAGAGCGACCGCGCATGCTTGCGGTCGAGGGCGGCCGTCTCCTCCTTGGCGAGCTGCTCGACGAGGTCGAGGTCGATCTGCACGGTGTCGGAGTCGGTGGCGCTCATCGATGTCTCTCCTCGGGGTCGGTCCGACACAGGCTAGGCCGTCACGGCCTTGGCGAACTCCTCGAAGTTCGCGACGTAGCGGGCGGCGTCGTCCTCGGTGTGCCACACCGACAGCGTCCAGGTCTCCTGCTTGGTCCATGGCGACTTGAACACGCCGCGGTTCTGCTGGAACAGCCACGCGAGGTAGCTGACGCGCTCGTCGATGCCGACGACGTCGCGATACTCGCGCACGGGCTCGGTCGAGTAGATCACCGAGCCCTTGGCCCCGACCCCGGTGACGTAGGCGGGCAACCCCGTCTCCTCGATCACGGCCGTGAGGCCATCCTTCATCGCCTTGTCGATGCGGTCGAACTGCTCGTAGGCCTCGGGCACCAGCACATCGAGCAGGGCCGCCTGCGACGCGGCCATCGTGAGCGGGTTGCCGTTGAACGTGCCGGCCATGTCGTAGGTGCCGTCGACGATCGGCTGGTAGAGCTCACGCGTGGCGCCGATCGCCCCGCACGGCGTGCCGCCGCCGATCGCCTTGGCCAGGCAGATGATGTCGGGCGTCACGCCGAACGCCTCGACCGCGCCGCCGTACGCGAGCGTGGCGCCCGTCTTCACCTCGTCGAACGCGAGGTAGGCGCCGTTGGCATGGCAGAGGTCCTTCAGGCCCTGCAGGTAGCCCGGATCGGGCAGGATCACGCCGCAGTTCATCATCGCGGGCTCGACGATCATGCCGGCGACCCGACCCTCGAGCTCGGCGAAGACCTTCCTGGCGGCGTCCAGGTCGTTGAACGGCACGACGCGAACGAGGTCCGCGAACGCCTGCGGGATGCCTTCGGCCTGCGGCACCGTGACCGGATGCTCGCGCGGGCCCATGTCGGCCGGGTCGGGCGCCACCGAGAACATCAGCGAATCGTGGTGACCGTGATACGTGCCCTCGATCTTCACGAGCACGTCGCGCCCGGTGTTCGCGCGCATCAGCCGCCCGGCCTCGAGCGTGGCCTCGGTGCCCGAGTTCGCGAATCGCCACAGCGGAAGCCGGAAGCGCTCCGTGAGGTTCTGGCCGATCACATCGAGGTGCTTCGTCGGCTGCGCGAAGTGCGTGCCGAGCTCCGCCTGCCGCTGGATCGCCTCGACGATCTTCGGGTGGGCGTGGCCGACCACCATGGCCCCGTAGCCCAGATGGAAGTCGATGTACTCGTTCTGGTCGATGTCCCAGATGCGATTCCCCTTGCCGCGGTCGATGAAGATCGCGTGGGGCGGCGAGTCCTGCCAGCTCGAGGCGACGCCCCCGGCCACGTACCGGTCGGCCGTGGCCCGGTAGTCGATCGACGCTCCCCGGGTGGACTCGAGCGCCGCTTCCTCACGCTGGATCAGGCTGTCGATCAGGTCCAGATCGAACTCGGCCGGTGCTGCCATGTCGCGTCTCCTCCTTCGGGAACCGCCGGTCCCGCGGCCGAAGGGCGAACGGATTGAACGACGATTCAAACTCTGGGGCAGATGATACCCCAGCGGCCCACACGTGGGTAGACGCAACCGTGAGAGGATGCCCGCGCTGAGGACCCGGGCCGACACGACGACCGTTCCGCCGCCGCGAGCACGGCCGCGCCCCGCGGTGCGGCTGGTCCTGTTCTCGTGCCTGATGTTGTTCGTCGAGCT
>DASZOO010000094.1:0-20155 GCA_035550775.1 Actinomycetota bacterium
TCCGGCAGGAGGGACCACCTCGACCGTGATCGCGAACTGGTCCGATGGTGCCTGGCCGCTCATCGAGCTCCTCGAGGACCGACTCGGCGGGTAGGCGCCCGCCGGCTTACGCATGTAGACGAGCGAGAACGATCCCTGGGAGCGGAATCGAACCCCGCGCGTGAGCCTGGGCCTCCGGTGCGCCGGCCGGAACCGAAGGTGTCCCTCCGCGGGCGCGGCGATGGCGGAAGCGTTCACAGCTCGCACCTTCGTCGCGCCCACATCGCTACCCGACCTTCGTCATCGTCGACTTGTACCCGCCACCGCCGGGGTACACCCATGCCCCGGCGATGGTGGTGCCTTCCGCGTCGAACCGGCCCTCGAAGTAGGCGGGGGAGCCGCGCTCACCGGCCCAGATCGTGAGGACGTCCGCTTCGAGCTCGTAGACGTAGTCGAAGGTGTTGCCCATGGTGTCGTAGTACCTCGACGTGACGTCGTCGCCCGGCGCTTCACCGAACTTCCGTTCGCGTCCGATGAACTCCACGCCGGTGACCCGTTGTCCGTCCTGCTCGAGATCGACGCGCTGGATCAGGAAATACCCCCCGTCCATCCACTCGAAGGCGACCTCGCCCTTCGCACCGCCGGCGACCTTCCACGTGCCGACCAGCGGTTGCAGGCTCTGCAGGTCGGGTTCGGGCACGGATGGCTGCTGGTGCATGTCTTCGGATCCCATGGCGGTTCCTCCTCGGTTCCTCTCGCTCGTCCTCACGCCCCGTAGAAGGCACGCAGCGCCGGCACGAGCTTCTTCGGCGCCATCACGACCGCGCCATGGCTCAGGCCGTCGATCGTTCGATGCTGAGCGTCGGGAAGGATGTCGGCCAGCGCAGCCGCCGCCCGACGCGTGCCTTCGGGGCTCTTGCCACCGTCGAGGACGAGCGTCGAGGCGAGCACGGCGTGCCACCGGTCCTCCGGGAGCGGCTTTCCCGCTCGCGTGTCGCCCATGATCGCCACGTCGTAGGGGATCGTGGGCGCCATCGCCTTCATGCTCGACCACGTTCGGGGCATCAGCCGCATCCCCCACACGAAGGCGGCCGGCATGCCGATGCCCTGGGTCATGAAGTACGTGACCGCCTCGGCGCGCCGATCGGCCGCGACCAGCGCCTCGACGTGGTCGTCGAAACCGGCCGGTGGCCGTCGATCCTGCTCGTCGACCACGAAGGGAGGCTCGAACAGCGCCATCTTCTCGACACCGATCCCGCGCGCCGCCGCCTCCAACGCGAGGACAGCGCCCGACGAGCTGCCGAACAGGAACGCCGACCCACCGACCTCCTTGACCAGGGCCTCGATGTCCTCGCATTCGCGCTCGACTTCGTAGGGAACGGTGTCACCACTGGCTCCCCTGCCGCGGCGGTCGTAGTTGATGACCGTGTAGGACGCAGCGAGCAGGGTGGCGAGCTTCCTCGAGTCCCTTCTGTCCGAGAGCGCGGCGGCGACCAGGATGAGCGGCGGACCCACACCTGCTGTCTCGAACGCGATCGTGGTGCCGTCTCGTGATGTGACGCTCGACTCGACGACCATGGTGGACCTCTCCTTCCTCGCGGGTCCTGTCGGATCCCTCACCACATATGACGGGTCGACGGCCCGGAAGGGATCGGTCCGCCACGACCTCGCCTGAGCTCACGGCAGCGCGAGCGGCAGACCGAACGAGCCGAACACGCTCGGCTCGAACGAAGTGATCTCCACGATCGCTCCGTGCTGGATGCGCAGGACGTCGAGCACCTGAGCCTTGAACGCGCCCGGGAGCTCGCTCGTCCCTTCCGCGCTCGGTCGCTCGCAGTAGTGGGCGACGGCGGGTTGCCGGTTCGCCCTCGTGGGGACGCCTCGCCAACGTCCATGGAACCACGGCGACGCCGGATCGAAGACCTCCGTGTGGAGGCCGACGATCGCCTCGCGGCCGGCGAACCACACCGGCTGCGGAGGCATCGTCAGCCGCACCTCATCGGCGAGCAGCGCCGCCACGGCGTTGGGGTCGGCACGCTCATGCGCATCGACATAGCGTTGCAGCAGGGCACGTTCCTCGACGGTCGGATCGGCCGGCGCCGGCCAATCGTCGCGACGCGCCGGCAGCCGTCCCTTCAGCGTCGTCCTGGCTCGAGCCAACGCGCTCTTCACCGAGGCGACGCTCCCATCGAGGAGGGCCGCGGTCTCGGCCGCCGACCAGCCGAGGACATCCCGCAGGATCAGTACCGCGCGTTGTCGAGGCGGCAGGTGCTGGATCGCGACCAGGAACGCCAGCTCGATCGTCTCCTTCGCGACGACGACCGTGTCCGGATCGGGATCACCCGATGCGGCCGCATCCAGCAACCGATCCGGATACGGACTGAGCCAGGGGACCCCCGGCGGTGGATCGGCATCGACGGTCACGGTCCCGGCGCTCGCGTCGTAGGCGTGAACCCGGCGAGGATTGCGGTCGAGCATGTCGAGACACGCGTTCGTCGCGATCCGGTACAGCCACGCCCGGAAGGTGGAGCGCCCTTCGAAGGTGCTCCGGCGGCGCCATGCGCGCAGGAAGGTCTCTTGGACCAGATCCTCCGACTCCTGGTACGAGCCGAGAATCCGGTAGCAGTGCACCTGGAGCTCCCGCCGATGCCGCTCGAACAGCTCCGCGAACGCGGACTCGTCGCCCGCTCGCACCGCCGCGACGAACGCCCCTGGGTCGGCCCGACTCGAACGCATCCGTCCTCCGCTCACGACCCGCTCCCCCGACTCGATCGGATGCTACCGGGCGTTCGTGCGAAGCTGACCCGCGTGGAGACCTGGGACGCGATCCGCTCGCGGCGAAACGTGCGCGCGTTCGCCCAGCAGCCGCTCGACGAGGCGGCACTCGAGCAGACCTTCGAGGCTACCCGTCGAGCCCCCTCGTCGATGAACCAGCAGGCGTGGGACTTCGTGGTCGTCACGGACCCGGCCGCCCTGCGAGCGTTGTCGAAGGTCTGGAAGCACGCGGCACACGTCGCCGGCTCCGCCGCCACCGTCGCGCTGGTGGCCCCGGCGTCCTCGGACCCCGACGAACGCGAGACCTACCAGTTCGACCTCGGTCAGGCCGCGATGAGCATCATGCTGGCGGCGGCCGACCACGGTGTCGGAAGCTGCCACGCGGCCGTCGCCGACCAGGCGATGGCGCGAGGGCTGCTGGACCTGCCGGAAGACCGCGAGTGCATGTGGCTGATCGCGCTCGGAATGCCCGCCGATCGGCCGTTGAGGCCCATCCAGCATCCGAACCGCCGACCGTTCGACGACGTCGTTCACCGCGAACGTTGGTAGCGGGAGGTCACGGAACGTCGAGCTCGACGATCACCAGGTCCCCGCTCGGATGGACCGAGCGCGTGCCGAGTCCGACATCGGCCGCGAGGGCGCCAATCGCCGCGACGCCGCGCTCGCGACCTCCGAAGTAGGCCAGCATCCGCAGATCCATCGCCGTGCGCACCGACTCACCGTCGGGGCCGATCTTCTCGATCGCGAGGATCGAGCCACCACCCGCCGCCGCGTCGGCGCACCGCGCGAGGATCGCCCGTGCGTCCTCGTCGTTCCAGTCGTGCAGGATCGCGGAGAGCACGTACCCGTCCGCCCCGGCAGGAAGCGGCTCGAAGAAGCTGCCCTCGACGACGTCGCATCGGTCGGCGAGGCCGGCCTCGGCGACGTTGACGCGGGCCCGCTCGGCGGTGGTGGGCATGTCGAGCACGGTGGCCCGCAGCCCCGGGAACGCTCGGAGCAACGCGAGCGAGAGCGACCCGTCCCCCCCGCCCACGTCGACGATGCTCCCGAGAGAGTTCCAGTCGAACCCGGCGACGATCGCCGGCGCCCACCGAGCGACGTCCTCGCCCATCCGTTCCGCGTACGCGGTCGCGCGACCGGCATCGTCGGACAGGTCCTCCCAGAACGTCCGTCCGTACCGCATCGGGAAACCGGCGTCGGCGCTCGCCACGGAGCGGAGCAGCTCCACGAGCGAGAGCTCCGCGCGGCCGAGCGGCCCCTCGATGTCGAGCACGTTCCGCAAGCCGGCGGGGTGATCGGAGCGGAGCTCGGCCCCCGCAGGGGTCGACGCATAGCCACCGCCCTCGACCCTGCGGAGCACACCCGCGGTCACGAGGTGACCGAGCAGGCGATCGAGCGCATCGGCGTCCACGTGTTCGATCGACGCGATCTCTGCGGTCGATCGCCCGACCGCGAGGTGATCGGCGACGCGCAGTGTCGCGGCCACCCTGATCGACATGGGCGTCACGAGGTCGGCGAGCTCCCACACGCCGCGCCCCTCGTCCATGGCGGAACCGTATCCCGTCGGGGTGCGGCGAATCCGGACCCTGCTGACACGTGCTTCGACTGCTACACGCTCACCCTGGTCGGCTCGACTTGACCGATCGAAGTCCTCAGAGCTATATTCAACCTCACGGTTGAATACTCGATCTTCGATCCCGCGAGGACCCATGATGCCGGTCGACCAGCTCAGCACGACGCTCTCGGCGCTCGCCGACCCCACCCGGCGAGCGATCCTCGCCCGGCTCGCCGACGGCGACGCGAACGTCCAGGAGCTCGCCGAGCCGTTCCCGATCACCCTGCAGGCGGTGTCGAAGCACCTCAAGGTGCTGGAGCGAGCGGGGCTGATCACCCGCGCACGCACGGCTCAGTGGCGTCCGTGCCGTTTGCGTGCCGAGCCGATGGGGCAGGTCAACACGTACCTGCAGGACTACCGTCGGTTCTGGGACGCCAGCTTCGACCGCCTCGCCGAGCACCTGCGCCAGGTTCAGGAAGGAGCCAACGATGATGTCTGATCCGACGCCCGCGGAGGGAGTGGTCTCGGCAGCGAGCGACGCCGACGGCATCGTGATCGTCCGTGTCTTCGACGCCCCGCGCGAGCTCGTCTTCAAGGCGTGGACCGAGCCGGTACGGTTCGTGACCTGGTTCGGCGAACACGGTTCGTCGATCCCGCTCGAGAACATCTCGATGGACGCGCGCCCCGGCGGAGCGTGGAGGGCGACCATGATCCACGGGCCCGAGCGCATCGAGATCCCGTTCTTCGGTGAGTTCCGCGAGGTGGTCGAGCCTGAGCTCGTCGAGCTGACGCTCGACGTGGCGGGCGAGCCGGGGACCGGCAAGCCAGAGATCCTGCGCGCCGAGTTCCGCGACCTCGGAGGCGGCAGGACCGAGATGACATTCACGCAGCGCGGCGGCAACCTGCCTGCCGACGAGTACTCGCGCGCGATGCGAGGGTCGCTGATCTTCTTCGAGCGCCTGGCCGAGCATCTCTCCGCCGAGCTGAAGGCACGACACGACAGCGACTGAACACCGAGCGACAAAGGGGGGAGACCCACATGGAGACCGTGACCTCGAACGACGGCACCCCGATCGGGTTCGACCGACTCGGCAGCGGCTCGGCGGTCGTGCTCGTGTGCGGTGGTTCGGTCGACCGCATGTCGAACGCGGGGCTGGCCGGCGTGCTCGCCGACCGCTTCACCGTGCTCAACTACGATCGTCGCGGCCGCGGCGACAGCGGCGACACGGCCCCGTACGCCGTAGAGCGCGAGATCGAGGACATCGCAGCGGTCATCGGAGCGGCCGGCGGATCCGCGCACCTCTACGGCAGCTCGTCGGGCGCGGCGCTCGCCCTCGAAGCCGCGGCCGCCGGGCTGCCGATCGACAAGCTCGCCCTCTGGGAGCCGCCGTACATCCCCGAGGGCGTTCCGCGCCCGCCGGCCGACACCGCGAAGACCTACACGGAGCTCGTGGACGCGGGGCGACGCGGCGACGCGGTCGAGTTCTTCATGTCGAAGGTCGTCGGGCTGCCCGACGAGTTCGTGACGCAAGCGCGGAGCTCGCCGTTCTGGCCGCAGCAGGAGGCCCTGGCGCACACGCTCGCGTACGACGCCACGATCATGGGCGACTACTCGCTGCCGACCGAACGGGCGGCCGCCGTGAAGGTCCCGACGATCGTGATGGCCGGCGACGCGAGCTTTCCCTGGATGAGCGACACGGCGCGCGCGCTCGCCGAGGCCCTGCCCGAGGGGGAGCTGCGCATCCTCGAGGGCCAGACCCACGACGCCGCACCCGAAGCATTGGCCGCCGCGATCACCGAGTTCTCCGGCGCGTGAGCCAGCGCGGGCCGGACCGATCGAGAGTAGGGTCTCCACGCGACGGTTGATCCGATGCGAGGAGGGCCGGATGCCGAAGGTCCAGGGGTTGTCGAAGTCGGAAGCCAACTACCGACCCGCGCCCAAGCCCACGGTCCGGTGCGCGGAGTGCAAGTTCATGTTCCCGCGCCTGGCGATCGGCGGATGCCGCTACGTTCGCGGTGTGATCCACGCGGGCGACACGTGCGACGAGTTCACCCCGCGCCACGCTCCTGAGCCGACGACCTGAGCTCGCTCGGCCTCGACGCATGAGGATCGTCGTCGAGCACGTGATGCGCGCCCACGCGTTCATGCGAACCGAGATGCCCCCCGAACCCTGGAACCTGGAGGCAGACGACGAGCCGTTCTTCCGGTCGCTCGGCGAGCTGATCGCGACAGGTCTCTCTCGCGGGAACGAGCTCACGGATCTCACGCTCTCGGCAGCGAACGTCACGGTCGACGCCTCGGCCGGAGGAGAGCTCCCCGTGGGCGATCTGGTCGCCGTGACCATCCGAGGGCGAGGCGACTGGTCGCCGGAGCGCACGTGGCGACCCGGCCGCGGCGACGACCCAACGCCGTTCGTCTCGTCCGATCTCGAACAGGCCTTGGCGGCGTCCGGCGCGGTGCATGCATACGCGCGCCAGACCGCACCCGATGAGGGTTCGATCACCGTGTTCTTCGAGCGCAGCGTGTGATTCGCGTCTGAGCCGAACGTCGGTCAGGCGGTGGCCCAGCCACCGTCGGCCGCCACCGTGGCGCCGTTCACGAACGAAGCCTCGTCGCTCGCGAGCCAGGAGACCACCTCGGCGATGCGATCGGCATCGGCCGCGGGCGGCATCGTGGCCATCGAGAGCTGAGCTCGCTGGAACGCCCACTCGGACCTCGGGGCTGCGGTCGCACCGATCGCCGTCGTGACGCCGCCGGGAAGGACGGCGTTCGACCTGATGCCTTGGGGCCCGTAGAAGTACGCGATGCTCTTCACGAGCCCGATCACGCCGTGCTTCGACGCCGCATACGCCGCGCCCGACGCTCCCGCGCTCGTCGAAGCCTTCGAGGCCACGGTCACGATGGCACCCGAGGCGCGCTCCACCATGCCCGGCAGCACGGCGCGCGTGAGTCGCATGACGCCGCTGAGGTTGACGGCGAGCACCCGATCCCACAGATCGTCGTCGAGCTCCCCGAGGGGCACGAAGTGGTCCATGATGCCGGCGACGTTCGCAAGGACGTCGATCGACCCTCCTGCGTCCGCCACGAGCCGCTCGACGTCCTGCTGGCTCGTGATGTCGGCGACGGCCAGCGTCGCGGACAACCCCCGGTCGTCGAGCATCGCGCTCGTCTCAGTCAACGCCTGCTCGTTCAGGTCGCATCCGATGACCTTCGCGCCTTCGGCGGCGAGCTGACGCACCGTGGCCCGTCCGATGCCGTTGCCGGCTCCGGTGACGATCGCGGTCTTGCCCGCATGGCGTTCGCGTTCCATGACGACCTCCTCGGTTCCGATGAGGTCACCGTAGCCAGCCCTCCCGGGGGTCGCGGGGGGCCGAACGTCCCGCATCGAGCACGCCGGTGTCGGAACCGATGAGTCGCGACGCCGTTCGGGGTCTCGTAGTTGGATGGAACCGACGCGATGGACCGCGAGAGGAGGGCGACATGAACCTGAACGGCATCCTGATCGGGTCGGAGGACCCGAAGCGCCTCGTCGACTACTACACGAAGCTCTTCGGTGATCCTGGCTTCGACGAGGGCGGCTTCACGGGCTGGCAGATCGGCACCGGATGGTTCGCGATCGGGGCCCACGACGAGGTGCGGGGCACCAACGCACACCCGGGGCGATTGATCTGGAACATCGAGACGCCCGAGGTGAAGCCGGAGTTCGACCGCCTCGTGGCGGCCGGGGCCACGGTGGTCCGGGAGCCGTACGCCCCCGGAGCGGACGACGAAGGCTCCATCTGCACGTTCGCGGACCCCGACGACAACTACTTCCAGCTCGTCAGCCCCATGGAGCCGTAGCCGGTTGAAGCTCGAGCAGGTCGTGCGCACGTCGGCCGACGTGGCGGAAACCTCGTCCCGGCGGGCGAAGGTCGACCGGCTCGCGTCGTGCCTGGCCTCGCTCGCGGACAACGAGGTGCCCGTCGCCGTCGCCTACCTGTCGGGCTCGCTGCCGCACGGGTCGATCGGGGTGGGATGGGCGACGCTCAAGGACGTGCCCCCACCCGCTGCGCCTCCGCCGGACCTCGAGCTCCTCGAGGTCGACACCACGTTGCGGCGCGTCGGAGCGCTGGCGGGCCCGGGCTCACAGGCGGCCCGACGCGAGGCGCTCCACGACCTGTTCGCGCACGCGACCGAGCCCGAGCAACGCTTCCTGCGAGGATTGCTCACCGGCGAGATCCGTCAGGGCGCGCTCGAGGGCGTGATGGTCGACGCGGTCGCGCGGGCGTCCGGGGTGCCGATCGGCGAGGTCCGACGTGCCGCGATGCTCGCCGGCGACCTCGGCACCGTCGCCGCCGCCTCGATCGGGGGCGGCGCAGATGCCCTGTCACGGTTCCGGCTCTCGCCGATGACGCCCGTGCTGCCGATGCTCGCGCAGTCCGCCGAGGACGTGCCGGCTGCGTTCGAGCGGATCCGTCCAGCCTCGGTCGAGTGGAAGCTCGACGGTGCCCGCATCCAGGTTCATCGGATCGGCGACGACGTGCGCGTGTACACCCGCAACCTCGCCGACGTGACCGCCCGAGTGCCGGAGATCGTCGAGTCGATCAGCACCGTGCCACTCGACGCTGCCGTGTTCGACGCCGAGGCGATCGCGTTGCGCAGCGACGGACGACCGCACCCGTTCGGCGTGACGATGAGCCGGTTCGGAAGCCGGACCCGGCGCGACCTCGAACAGCTCCGGGCCGAGATCCCGTTGCGCGCGTTCGTGTTCGACGTGCTCCACCTCGACGGCGACGACCTGCTCGACCTGCCGGCATCCGAACGATCCGCCGCGCTCGAGGATCGGCTTCCCGAGGAGCTGCGCGTGCGACGCATCGTGACCGACGACGTCCGGGCCGCCGAGGCCTTCTTCGAGGACGCGCTCGATCGCGGCCACGAGGGCGTGATGGTGAAGGCGCTCGACGCCCCGTACGAGGCCGGTCGCCGCGGGGCCGCCTGGCTGAAGGTCAAGCGGGCGCACACGCTCGACCTGGTGGTGCTCGCCGCCGAATGGGGACACGGCCGCCGGCAGGGGTGGCTCAGCAACCTGCACCTGGGCGCGCGCAACCGCGAGACCGGCGGCTACGTGATGCTCGGGAAGACGTTCAAGGGCATGACCGATGCGACGCTCGCTTGGCAGACCGAGCAGCTCCAGCGGCTGGAGACGCATCGCGACGGCATCACGGTCCACGTGCGACCGGAGCTCGTGGTCGAGATCGCGTTCGACGGTCTGCAGCGAAGTCCCCGGTACCCGGGCGGACTCGCCCTGCGGTTCGCGCGGCTCAAGGGCTACCGGCCCGACAAGTCGCCCGCCGATGCCGACACGATCGACACCGTGCGCGGGATCTTCGAGCGCGGGGAGGGCTGAGCGCGATGCCCAAGCGCAGCGCCGGACTCCTGTTGTATCGGCGTGCCGGCGACGGCGTGGACGTGCTGCTCGTGCACCCCGGTGGCCCTTACTGGGCGAAGAAGGACGACGGCGCCTGGTCGATCCCCAAGGGCGAATACGAGGAAGGAGAGGACCCCCTCGACGTCGCACGACGGGAGTTCGCCGAGGAGCTCGGATCGCCGGCCCCCGAGGCGAACGCGGCCTCGCTCGGCGAGATGCGGCAACCGAGCGGCAAGCTGGTGAGCGCGTGGGCGCTCGAGGGCGATCTCGACGTCGCGACGATCACGAGCAACACGTTCGAGATGGAGTGGCCGCCGCGGTCGGGCCGCTCAGCCGAGTTCCCCGAGGTCGATCGAGCCCAGTGGTTCGATCTGGAGGCCGCCCGCCGGAAGCTGCTCCGGGGCCAGGTGGCGTTCATCGACCGGCTGACCTCGTTGCTCGGACCGAGGTGAAGCAGACGGCGATCGACCTCGTAGGAGGGATGTGGGGGCACGTTCCTGCGTCAGGCGCTCGATTCCCACAGCCCCATCACGTTGCCCTCAGGGTCTTCGAAGTAGGCCACCGCCCCGATCGGCCCGATCTCGGTCCTCGGTGACAGGGTCGTGCCTCCGCGCGCCTCGATCGCTCGGAGGGCCTCACCGATGTCATCGACGTCGACCGTGATGACGGGCGAGGCCCTCCACTCGGACCGCTGCACCATGCCGCCGTTGATCGCGCCGAGCTCGGTGGGGAGCTGGGTCTGCTCGTCCACCGGCGTGGTCATGACGATCGTGTACTCCGACCCGTCGCCCATCGGCATCGTCTGGAGCTGCCAGCCGAAGATCGATCCGTAGAAGTCCTTGGCCCGTTCCACGTCGTCGGCCGGGATCTCGAAGTGCACCACCTTGCGCATCGGCCGTTCCTCCTTCCTGGATCGCGCCTGGATCGCGCGCCCCACCCTCATCCTCGCGCGGCCAATGCAGGACCGCTACCCCCGCTGGCACGGAGGATGCCCGCTGTGCGGAGACGAGCAGGCTGCTACGGTCGGAGCATGGATGAGCGGCGCCCGGCCAGCGTGATGCTGAAGACCGAGGACATGGCCGCCACGCTCGCATGGTACGAGCGGGTGGGCTTCGACGTTCGAGGGCGGTCCCCGGACGAGGGGGTTCCTGCCTGGCTCGAGGTGGAACGCGACGGGGTGGTGCTGCAGTTCCTCGCCGGCGACACACCGTGGCCCGAGTCCCCCAGGCTCACCGGCACGCTTTACTTCCACCCGCAGAGCGTCGACGACCTCCACGAGCGCGTCCGCGACGACGTCGAGATCGCCTGGGGCCCGGAGGACCGTGCGTGGGGCATGCGCGAGATGGGCCTGCGGGATCCCAACGGGTACTTCTTGACGTTCACCCAGCCGGCCGCCGGCTGAATGGTCTCGGCGTCCGGCGCGCTGAGGACGGTCAGCCGTTCGACGCGCCGACATGGGCGAGGACTCGGTCGAGCGGTCGGGGCACCTTCGCGAGATCCAGCGCCTCGACGAGCGCCGGAGCCGATCGGATCTTCCGGCCTCCGAGCGTGCCGAGGAAGCGCCGGAGCTGCTCCTCGACGTTCCGTTCTCGCCACTCGGGCTGGCGTTGGAAGGTGCGGAACGCACCGAGTTCTCCCTGCGCGTTGATGACCCGCTCCACGGCGGTCACCCCGAGTGATCGGATCAGCTCGTCCTCGAGGTCCGCGACGCAGACGAAGAATCCCAGACGCTCCATGTCGGCGCGTGTGGGGGCGGCGCCGAGGCCCGCTCGCTCGAGACCACGACTGAAGTCCCGCTCTTCGGCCGCGTCGCAGAGCCCCGCCAGATCCACGTCGAGCCCTCGGGGGCCGAACCGGTCCAGGAACCTCGTGATGTTCTTCGAACCTCCCATCGCCACGACGGCGATGCCCTCCGCATCGAGATCGCGCCCCCGACGCTCGGCCAGCGCCTCGATCGCCCGCTGGTCGCTGATGCCCTCGACGAGCACGACCGACGTCACGGACGCGACCTTCGTTCCGTTCCGAGCCATGTGCCACCTCGACCGGGGATCGTCCGCCGACCTCCGCTGCCGAGGGCTAGGGCGCGGGCACGCGGAGATCGACCCGCTGCCCCCCGACCGTGCCCGTCACGCGGGCGCCCTCGAACGGCCGGTGGGCGTTCCACCTGATCCGCAGGTCCGACGACGGGATGCCGCCGCCGCCGAGCGTCACGTGCGCGTGCGAACGCCCGGTGGCCAGGTTCGACTCGGCCGTGCCGTCCACCGGCACGTCGCGCACCCAGCGGATCCCCCGGAGCCTCCAGTCGGGCGAGGACAACCCGACCGTGGAGAACGTGCCGCCCCGCAGTCCGACGCCCTCGTAGCCGTACATGTTCCACCACCGACCGATCACGTCGCCCACGGTGCCGGCAGCGATGACGGCGGCCCGCCGGCCGACCGATCCCGGCACCGCCGCGGCCGAGCGCGGGAACCGCTCCACGACGTTCACCGGCGGATAGTCTCGCGCGAGGCAGGACGTGTCTCCGGTCGACGCCGAGCGCACGAAGCGCAGGACGATGCGGTTCACGCAATGCGGGCGGTCGCCGAGCGCCGTGACGTGGAAGGAGTTCGGGACCTCGACGTACGTGCCGTTCGGGAAGCTCCTGGCCACCTGACGGGCGCCCTCGGGCGAGGTGATCGAGTCGAACTCCCCCGCGAGCACCAGGGTCGGCACGTCGGGGTAGGTTCCGCCGTCGGGGAACGGCGGCCGGTGGTGCTGCGGCGCGGGCCATCGCAGGCACGAGCGATACGCGGCCTGATTCGATCGGGCCCACTCGCCGACCCGGAGCGGCTCGAACGCCCGCGGATCGGTCCGCCGAAGCTCGGCCACCGCCGCATCGAACGCGGCCTTGCGGTCGGCGAGCGCGTCGTATCGGTCCCACACCATCGGGTAGTCGTTGCACGACGTGGCCGTGGCGAGTCCCTGTGAGTAGGCGTGCACGTTCCCTGCGCCCCAATGCCACTCGTTCTCCGACAGCAGCCGCAGCAGCGGCCGCCGATCGGGGTGCTCCCGCATGGCGGCCCGCGCCGCGGCGACGAGCTCCCGGTCGACCGACGGGCCGTACCCGGCGTAGCTCAGCAGCGTGTTGATCGACGCCGACGTCACGCGCGTGCGGAACGGGCGGCCGTCGGCGTCGGGCGCCGTTCCCCGGATCGGCGACGCACGCAGCATCGCGGCGAGCCGACGGAGCAACGGGATCGGGTCGCCGCCGCAGGTCCGCGCGCGTCGGCACGCCGTACGGATCGCATCGACGCCGGCGCGGTTCGTGTCACGCCACCAGGGATCGGTGCCCTCGATCGGATACGCGGCATCGAGGATCAGCGTGTCGACACGGTCGGGATGACGCACCGCGAAGGTCTGCGCGAAGAACGTGCCGTAGGAGTCACCGTAGAGGTCGATCGATGCGATGCCGAGGCCGTCGAGCAGCATGGCGAGATCGTCGGCGCCGAAGGCCGAGCCGTACCGCGACGAGAGCCGGCCGAGCTGTCGTCCGCACCTCGCCTCGGCGGTCAGCCACGACACGCGGTGCGATGCGGCACGCCAGCGCTGCAGCGCGGGACAGTCGATCGCGTCGGATCGTCCCGTCCCGCGCAGATCCATCAGGAGCAGCGACCGATGCCGCATCAGGGGTCGGAACAACCGCCGGTACGACGAACGGGATCCGATCGAGGAGTAGCCGGGCCCGCCTTCCACCGCCACGATCGTGCCGCGCGAGGGAGCGTCGCGATCGCGGCGCGGGTAGCGGGCGAACCCCACCGTGATCGAACCCAAGCCCGGGAACCTGCGATCGGCGAGCACCTCCATCGCGCCGCAACGAGCGCCGGGGATCCGGTCACCGCACGGCCGGAACACCACCTCGCCGATCGCCCCCGCGCGCAAGCCGGCCTCCGGTGCAGGAACGAGCGAGCCCGCCGGAGGGGACGGTCGGAAGCCGGGAGCGGCTCCGTGGGCCGATGCGGGCACCGCGCCCGCCAACGAGAGCACCACCATCGCGACCAGCGGAAGCCTCGGACGCACCATGAGGCTGGACGATACGGTGCGGCTGCGTTCCCCCACAAGGCACCGGCCCTGGGGCACCGGGAACTCGTCGCGAGAGGCTGGGAACGCAGCCATGATGGTGGCATGCCTCACGTCGGTCGGGCCGCCGCCGATGCCGGGACGGCCGAGCCCGGCCCCTTCGACCTGCCGTCGGGCAACCCGGTCTGGCGGGCAGCCCCCCTCGTGCTCGTTCGGTTCCGCTCCCTGTTCGCCGCGCTGGCCGTCGGGACGTTCCTCGTCTCGGTGATCGCGACGGCCTACCCGACGTTCCTCTCGGCATCACAGAGCGACCTGCTCGCCTCGGCGATCGCCGATCCGACGGTCACCCGCTACGGCATGGGCGTGGCGTACGGCGCGACCCACCAGGTGCTGTCATCGGACACCGGCGGTCGAACGATCTGGCAGCGTCGGGAGAGCGCGTTCTCCCAGCAGGTCGCTCGCAGCGAGGAGCTCGACGCACCCCAGGTCGCGATCTTCGGCGGCGTCGTCTCGGTGACCGACACCTCCGGGGTGCCACCCCCGAGCGGGATCGTCGAAGGCCGGCTCTTCGCCGGGACCGACGCGCTCGATCACGTACGGGTGCTCGCCGGCGAGGACGGACCCGGCATCTGGCTGCCCGACCTCGTCGCGACCCCGCTCGACATCGGACCGGGCGACGAGGTGGTGCTCCACTCGGTCCGCGGAGCGGTGGTCGAGTCGGTGGACGGGGTCTACGCCAGCCTGTACGCGCAGCCTCGTCAGGGGTACTGGCGCCACTGGAACGAGGACATCTACCCGTGTCCGGAGATCACATGCGCCGCGCCGCCACAGTTCATCCTCGCCGACCACGACCAGATGATCGACATCTCCGAACGGCTCGGACTGCGAGACGCCGAGTTCGCGTGGCAGGCCCCCGCCATCATCGAACCCCCGATGACCCTGGAGGATGCTCGCGAGCTGGCTCGGTTCTCCGACGAGTTCCTCGCGAGCGTGACGGCGGGCGGTTCACTGTACCGGCTGTTCCGGTGCTGCGGACGGACGTTCACCCGCGAAGGGCAGATCGAAGTGAGCTTCTCGAGCAACGCAGGCTTGGTCGTGCGCGAGGTGGAGGAACGCGTGGCGTCGGTGCAGGGACCGATGACCGTGCTGCTCGTGGCGGGACTCGCGATCGCACTCGCGGTGGTGGCTGCGGCCACGGTCTTCATGGTGGCCGGGCGGCGGGTCGAGTCGGGGGTGCTCACGGTCCGCGGCTGGGGGCCGGTCGCGTTCGGTGCGAAGACCGTGCTCGAGACCGCGCTCCCCGCCGTGCTCGGCGGCCTGATCGGCTTCGGCGTCGCCACCATGCTCGTCACCTGGATCGGTCCCGACGCTCCCGTCGACCCCTCCGCCCGCAGGGCGGCACTCGTCGCATCGCTGGCCGGCACCGTCGCCGCGCTGACGATCGTCGGCGTCGTGTCGGGCGCGACCTTCGTCGCCCGACACGAGCATCGTCATCGCCTCACCCGGGTGCTCGCGGCGATCCCTTGGGAGCTGTTCGCGTTCGCCGCGGCGTGGATGCTCGCCCGCCGGCTGGCCGATGGGGGGGTCGTGGAGGTGGGAGGGATCGCGCGACCCCGGCCGGCCGTGTTCCTGTTCCCGTTGATGCTCGCCGTGGCCACGGGCATCGCGATCGCTCGGATCGCTCGGCTCGTGCTGGGCGGGTCCAGGGCGATGCGAGGGGATGCGGGCGCCGGCGCCACGTGGCTCGCGATCCGCAGGCTCCGGTCGGCCCCGGGACTGACGTCGTTGCTGCTGGTGGCCGGGATCCTCAGCCTGACGATCTCGACGAGCGCCCTGGCGACGGTCTCGTCGCTGAGGGCCACGGTGCGGTCGAAGGCGGAGGTGTTCGTCGGCAGCCAGGTCCAGGTGCAGGTCGAAGGGTCCGCTCGACCGACCGCCGAGTTCCCGTTCCCGGTCACGCTCGCCACGAGGGTCCACGAAGCAGGCACGCTCGATGAGACGGAGACCGTCTTCGACCTGCTCGTGATCGACCCGGCGACGTTCGCGGACGCGGCTGCCTGGAACGATGCCTTCTCCGAGGAGTCGCTCCCCGTGCTGTTGCAGCGGCTGTCCGAACCAGGGACCGGCTCGCCCCCGGTGGTGGTCGCCAACGGCGAAGGGGTCGCCCCACGGACGATCGAGATGGCCCGGGAGACCGTGCCGGTCGACGTCGTGGGAACGGCCGCGACGTTCCCCGGGGCCTCGTCCGATCGTCGACCGCTCCTCGTGATGGATCGCGCCGCCCTCACCGAAGCCTTCCGCGGGCTTCCCGACCCGCTCCTCGTTCCGAGGGCGACCGACGAGCTGTGGATCGACGGCCCTCCTCGCGACGTGCTCCGACGTCTGCCCGAGCTCGGCAGGCGTCCGTTGCTCATCATCACCGCCGACGAGGTGGAGGACCTCCCGCTCATCGACGCCGTCGTGCAGACGTTCCTGGTGCTCCAGATCCTGGGGTACTGGGCCGTCGCGCTGCTGCTGGTCGTCGCGGTCGTGTACCTGCACGCTCGTCAGCGCGGTCGCTCGGTGGCGACGACGCTCTCCGATCGCATGGGTATGCCCCGTTCCACGATGCGCGCGGCGTCGATCGTGGAACTGGGGTTCCTCCTGCTCGTGTCGCTCCTGTTCGGCACGGTGGCCGGCGCGATCGCGACGCGGATCGTCGTGCCGAGCATCGACCCGCTGCCCACGATCCCGCCGGAACCGCTGCTCGTGTTCCCGATCGTCGCCGTGGTGGTGACCGGGCTCTGTCTCGCGGCGGCGTCCGTCGTCGGTGGGCTGGCGGCCGATCGAGGCGGACGCACGATCTCGACCGCGGAGGTGATGCGCGTTGCCGAGTGACGATGTCGCCGTGCGCCTGCGTGGTGTCGCACGGACGTACCGGACGCCGACCGGCGAGGTCCGCGCGCTCCGAGACGTAACGGCCGACCTGCCAGGCGGGGTGATCTCCGCCGTGATCGGTCCGTCAGGCAGCGGCAAGTCGTCGCTGTTGCGCCTGATCGCCGGGCTCGACCGGCCCACCGGTGGATCGGTGCAGGTCCGGGGCATCGAGATCGGCCGAGCCTCGTCTCGCGTTCGCCGAGCCGCCCGTCGATCCACGGTGGGGTACGTGTTCCAACGGCCCTCGGACAACCTCGTGCCGCATCTCGACGTCGCCGAGCATCTCCGGTTGGCCTCGCGCGGCGGCAGGCTCACCAGAAACGAGATGCTCGACGTCGCCGGCGGGCTGGGGATCACGCATCGGTTGTCGCATCGTTCCGACGAGCTGTCCGGTGGGGAGCAACAGCGGGCGGCGGTCGCCCAGGCGCTCGCGTCCGGCGCATCGCTGATCCTCGCCGACGAGCCGACCGCCGAGCTCGATTCGGACTCGGCCGAGATGGTCCTGCGCAGCATCGCGTCGTTGGCCGCCCGGGGCGTCGCGTTCGTGCTGGCGACCCACGATCCCTCGGTGATGGCGATCGCCGACCATCGGCTCGAGTTGGAGCACGGGGCCGTCGTGGGAACCGTGCCCTCCGGGGCGCAACCGACCGATCATCTCGACCGTCCGTTGCGGTGGCCGGACAGGCGACCGGGTGGGTGGTGGCCCGATGACGAGCCGGTGCTGGGACTGGTCGACATCGACAAGTCCTACGGAGCGGGCGGCGACACGGTCCGAGCGGTCGACGGCGCCACGCTCGAGGGCCGTTCGGGCGAGGTGATCGGACTGGTGGGACGATCCGGTTCGGGCAAGACCACGTTGCTGAACATCGCCGCGGGATGGGAACGCCCCGATGGGGGAACGGTGCAACGGCCCGGCGGTGCCGCTCCACGATGGTCCGACGTCGCGGTGGTGCCGCAACACCTCGGCCTGATGGACGAGCTGAGCGTTCGGGAGAACATCGAATACCCGGCCCGACTCGAGGGGCGCCTGGAGGAACGGCGCGAGCTGATCGACGATCTGATCGACCGGCTCGGGCTCTCGCCGCTGCAGGGGCGGACCCCCCCCGAGACCTCGCTCGGTGAGCAGCAGCGGACGGCGGTCGCCCGGGCGGTCGTGCTCGGGCCGACGCTGATCGTGGCCGACGAGCCGACGGCTCACCAAGACGCCGGGTGGACCAGGGCTGTGCTGCGCACCCTCACCGACGCCACCTTGAACGGGGGGTGCTGCGTGATCGCCACGCACGACGCCACCGTGCTCGGATCGATCGATCGGGCCGTCGGGATGGCCGACGGCAGGCTCGAACCGGAGGCCCCTGGCCGCACCGGCCGGTAGGAACCACCGGTCCTGGGTATGGATCAGGGCGGCGCGGTTGACACATGGCTCCACGTGGTCTATAACCATTTCATTCTAGAAAGGACAGGTTATAGATGCCGGTCGCCGAGGTCGAGCTCGACGAGGTCTTCGGAGCCCTGGCCGATCCCACGCGCCGTGCGATCCTCGCGCGGCTCACCGAGGGCGACGCGAGCGTGGCCGAGCTGACCGCGCCGTTCACGGTGTCGCAGCCGGCCATCTCCCGCCATCTCAAGGTGCTGGAGCGCGCGGGCCTGATCTCGCGATCACGCAAGGCGACGGTGCGCCTCAGCCACCTCGAGGCAGAGCCGCTCCGCGAGGCGACCGCGTGGCTCGCGGGGTACCGGGAGTACTGGGAGGAGAGCTACGAGCGCCTCGACGCGCTCCTCGCGGCCCTGCAGAAGAGCAATCGGACGGACACGAACGAGTCCTCGACGGGAAGGAGCACGTCATGAGCGAGTTGAAGGTGACCGCGGAGCCGGGCGTTCCGCAGGTCCTGACCGAGCGTGCGTTCGACGCACCGCGCGAGCTCGTCTATCGCGCGTTCACCGAGCCAGAGCTGCTCGCGCGATGGCTCGGTCCGCACGGCTACACGATGAGGATCGACCGATTCGAGCTGCGAGACGGCGGCACCTGGCGGTACACGCACACCGACCAGGAGGGCAACGAGTACGCCTTCCACGGCGTCTTCCATGGCGAACCCTCGCCCGACGGCATGGTGCAGACGTTCGAGTTCGAGGGGGCCCCCGGCCATGTCTCGATGGACACGTTGACCCTCGAAGAGCACGACGGAAGCACGATCGTGCGGACGAACAGCGTCTTCCAATCGGTCGAGGCCCGTGACGCGATGGTCGAGGCCGGCATGGACGTCGGCATGCGCGAGGGCTACGAGCAGCTGGACGAGCTGCTGAGCACGTCGTTGAAGCCCCGGCACTGACCGCCCGGGCCGACCGAGACATGGAGGAGGCACCGATGACGCAGATCGAGCAGAAGATCACCCCGTTCCTGTGGTTCGACGACCGGGCGGAGGAAGCCGCCAACTTCTACGTCTCGCTGTTCGAGGACTCGGAGGTCGTCGACGTGGCTCGCTACCCCGAAGGGGTCCCCGGCCGCACCGCCGGCGACGCGATGACCGTGTCGTTCCGGCTCGCCGGCCAGGGGCTGATCGCGCTCAACGGCGGACCGGAGTTCTCGTTCACCGAGGCGATCTCGCTGTACGTGCGCTGCGCGGACCAGGATGAGGTCGACCGTCTCTGGGATCAGCTCATCGACGGGGGTGGCGAGCCGAGCCAGTGCGGCTGGCTCAAGGACCGGTTCGGTCTGAGCTGGCAGATCGTCCCCGACCGGCTCACCGAGTTGCTCGGTGATGCCGACCCCGCGCGAGCGAACGCGGCGATGCAGGCGATGCTGCAGATGCAGAAGATCGAGGTCAAGACCCTGGAGGACGCCGCGAACGCGGCCTGACGCGAGCAAGGGAGTCGGTCGTGGACATGAAGCTCGAGCTCCTGCCGATCCCGGTGCGCGATGTCGAGCGGGCGAAGGCCTTCTACGGCGAGCAGGTGGGTTTCGCCGTCGACTTCGATCACGCCCCGAGCGACGACATGCGCATGGTGCAACTGACGCCACCGGGATCGGCCTGCTCGATCATGATCGGCACGGGCGCGATCGAGACGGAGCCCGGGTCGGTCCGGGGCGTGCAGCTCGTCGTCGACGACATCGAGGCCGTGCGCGACGAGCTCGCCGAGCGGGGGGTCGAGATCAGCCCCGTTCGACACTTCGAGGACGGCGAGTGGCTCGACGGCAAGGGCGGCCGCTGGAACTCGTTCGCGTTCTTCGACGATCCCGACGGCAACGGCTGGGTCCTGCAGGAGCGCCCGGCCGGAGACTGACCGGAGAGCGGGGGCATGACGTGACCCAGGAGATCGAGGCCTACCTCGCGAAGCTTCCCGACGATCAGCGCGAGGTGCTCCAGAGCCTTCGCGCGACGATCGCGAAGGCCGCGCCCGAGGCCACCGAGGCGATCAGCTACGGCGTACCGGCGTTCAAGCTCCGCGGGCATCCGCTCGTCTCGTACGG
>DASZOO010000095.1:0-12423 GCA_035550775.1 Actinomycetota bacterium
AGGCCTCGCTCGGCGGCCTCGAGCACACCGGTGGACACGCCCTCGAGCCATCCCGCCAGCCATCCCGAGACCGGGCCCTCGGCGTCGGTGATATCCAGGGCGATGCGCGTGGCCTGCCACAGCAGCAGCGAGACCACGATCCCGGTGATCATGGCCAGGATGCGGTCTGCCTCGTCGAGGTGCGACCCGCGGAACCGGTCCGGGCGCTGCACCTTCCTGATCCACACGGCGGTCGCGAGGCCGGCGAGCACCACGACCGCGAACACGTCGACGAGCCAGGCGAACCACCCGGCATCGCCGATCAGGGGCAGGTGACCGTCTCGATCCACGATCGCGATCGCCGCCTCCACGATCGTCGGCAGCAGCACGACGAAGCCCCAGAAGATGGCCGCGTGCATCAGGCCCGGCACGAAGCGCTGGAAGAGCTTCCGCTGGCCGACGACCTCGACGAGCTCGCGTTTCGTGCGATCGCCGGGAGGTCCGGCTCGGCCGGGCTCGTCGGGGCGAGCCGCGCGCAGGATCGCGATGCGAGGTGCGGCGCGGCGCCACGCGAGCGCCGCTGCCGCCGCGACGACCACGGCGAGTGCGACCGCGCTCAGCGCCCGGTCCGTCGGCGCACCTCCTCGGTCACGGCCGGCAGCACGTGGAACAGGTCACCGACTACGCCGAGATCGGCGAGCTTCAGGATCGGCGCCTCGGGATCCTTCGTGATCGCCACGATGCGCCGCGACCCCTTCATGCCGACGGCGTGCTGGAGCGCGCCGCTGATGCCGGCGGCGAGATAGACCTCGGGCTTCACGGTCGCGCCGGTCTGTCCGATCTGCATCGCGTAGGGCACCCAGCCGGCGTCGACCGCTGCGCGCGAGGCGCCGATCGCCGTGTCACCGATCGCCGCGGCGAGCTCCTCCAGCAGCCGGAACCCGTCGGGCCCGCCGAGTCCGCGCCCTCCGGCGAGCACGACCTTGGCACCGTCGAGGCTCGGCCCGCTCGCGGCGGTCTCGGTCCGCTCGAGCACGCGAACCTCCGACGACCCGCCCGGTGGGTCGACGACGTCGACCGCCACGGCCTCGGCGGTGCCGCCCACGGCATCGGGCTCGAAGGAACGGGGTCGCATCATCACGAGATGGGGGCGGGGGCCCTCGAGGGCGACCTCGACGATCGTCGTGCCGCCCAGGATCTCGGCCCTGGCTCGATCGGCCGAGGGCAGGTCGACCGCGTTGGCCATCAGCGTGGACCCGGTCACGCCCTGCAAACGACCCGCCACGTCGCGGCCCCGGTACGACGACGGGAACAGCACCACGTCGGGAGCGTGCTCGGCGACGAGGGCGGCCAGCGTGTGAGCGGCCACGCGTGACGTCGGCTCGACGAGCCGCTCGTCGTCCGAGGTGTACACGAGCGTGGCGCCGTGGTCTCCGAGGGCTTCAACGGCTTCGGACGCTCCCGGCCCGAGCGCCACGGCGCCGACGTCGCCGCCCACGGCACGGGCCTTGGTCGCCAGCTCGAACGCCGACGGGGCGACGCCGTCGGGAGCGACATCGGCCCAGATCCACACGCGCGTCACGTCAGATCACCCGGGCCTCGGCCAACAGGTCGGCGATCTCCGCGGCCGCATCCGGTCCGGCCTCGATGACCCGGCCGCCGGTCTTGGCCGGAGCCGCCTCGGCCGACACGACCCGCTGGGCCGGCCGCACATCGTCCTCACCGAGCCCGAGATCGGTGAGCGACGGCCGGTCCACCGGTTTGGACTTCGCGGCCATGACGCCCTTCAGGCTGGGATAGCGGGGCTCGGCGACGCCGGTCGTGACGGTCACCAGGGCCGGGAGCGAGCACGCGACGGCCTCGGTGCCGGCGGCGGTCTGTCGCTCGGCTCGGAGCTCGGCGCCGTCGACGTCGAACGAGGTCGCGAACGTCACGCTGGGCAGCCCGAGCAGCTCCGCGAGCGTGATCGGCAGCGTGCCCGTGTACCCGTCGGTCGATTCGACCGCCGCGACGACGAGGTCGGGCTCGGCCGAGCGCAGCGCGGACGCCAGCACCCGCGCGGTGACGAGGGTGTCGGCGCCGCGAAGGGCATCGTCGGTCACCAGGACGCCGCGGCTCGCCCCCATCGCGAGACCCCGCTGCACGGCGGCGAGCGCCACCTCGGGGCCCATCGAGACCACCGAGACCTCGCCGCCGTCGCGCTCGACGAGCTGCAGCGAGCGTTCGAGGCCGTATTCGTCGCCCGGGTCGAGCGCGCCGTCGGCGCCCTTCCGCACGAGCAGATGGTCCGGGCCGAGGGACGGCGTGCCCTGCGGCTCGGGGACCCATTTCACGAGCACCGCGATGTTCACGGGCCGATGCTATCGGTTGCTACGCTCCCGCCGCAGACGCGATGCCTATGCCGTGGATCCACCTGGAAGATCTCGAGGTCGGGCTCGAGCTCGCGAGCGAGCCTCGCACGGTGACGGCCGGCGACATCGAGGCCTTCGCCGCGCTCACCGGCGACCACAACCCGCTCCACGCCGATCCGGACGCGGTGGAGGACGGCTCGCCCTTCGATGCCCCGATCGCCCACGGGCTGCTGGTGACGTCGATCGCCAGTGGACAGCCGACGTCGGCCGACGATTGGGCGCTCGGGATCTACCTCGAGGAGTCGCGCCGGTTCGTCGCGCCCGTGCACGCGGGCGATGCGATCCGCACCGTCTCGACCGTCACCGGGGTCCGACGATCGCGATCGAGGCCCGATCGGGGCATCGTCACGATGGAGGTCCGCATCGTGAACCAACGCGACGAGGTCGTTCAGGAAGGTGTCGACGTTGTGCTGGTCGGCGCCCGAGACCGCGCCCGCTGACACGGCTACACGGCCCGCTCGTACCGTTCCCGTTCCCAGTCGGTGACCGTGTCTCGCCAGGCCTTCAGCTCCCACCGGCGCGACGTGACGTAGTAGTCGCAGAAGGTCTGTCCCAAGGCGTCCCGGAACGTCGCGTCCTCGTCGAAGGCCTGCAGCGCCGCTTCCAGCGAGCCGGGCAGCTCCGGCACGTCGGTCAGCGCGTAGGCGTCGCCTTCGACGGGCAGGGGCGGTGTCGACGAACGCCGGATGCCGTCGACGATGCCCGCCGTGAGGGCGGCCAGCGCGAGGTAGGGGTTCGCATCCGCTCCCGGTCTGCGGCTCTCGAACCGCCAGAGCTCCGGTCGTTCGGAACGCACCGCGCGCACCGCGCACGAGCGGTTCTCGTAGCCCCACGTGGCGTTGATCGGCGCGAACCACCCCGGCACGAGCCGCTTGTACGAGTTGATCGTCGGGTTCAGCAGCAGCGAGGCCGCGGGCAGGTGCTCGAGAACCCCGGCCACGGCCTCGGAGAAGACCGTCGGCAGCGGGTCCGCGGCAGCTTCGCCCGCGAACGCGTTGTGATCACCCTGCCAGCACGACATGTGGATGTGCCCGCTCGAGCCCTCCTCGCCCGGGACCGTCTTCGCGAGGAAGCTCGCGCGCATCCCGAGCGTCGCGGCCACCTGCTTGACGGCGAACTTCAGGAGCACGGCGTCGTCGGCCGTGTCGAGCCCCCGGCCGGGCGCGAGGTTGAGCTCGAGCAGGCCGGGGCCGGCTTCCGTGTGCACGGCGGACAGCTCGATCTGCAGTCCCTCCATCGCTCGCACCAGCTCATCGAGGAATCGCTCGTAGCTCCCGATCTCAGTCAGGCTGTAGCTGATGCCGCTCGACACCGGGTTCCCCGCGGGATCCCAGAGCCGGATCTCGTACTCGATCGCCGACATCACCTCGTGCCCCAGGTCCGCGAGATCGCCGACAGACTTGCGGAGGACCTCGCGAACGGCGAACCCGCACTCGGACCCGTCCGGCCAGCTGGGGGTGGCGAGGCAGACGCGCCAGCCCGGTCGCCATGCGCAGTCGCGGAGCGTCTCCGGATCGGGGCGCACGATCAGGTCGGCGGCTCCCGTGCGGATCCCGAAGGTCTCGTAGTCGGTGATCGGCGTGTCGGTCGGATCGAGCCCGAGGATCAGATCCGTCATGACGGTGCCGTGCTGCACGGCGCCGTCGAACACGTCGGGCCGCAGCGCCTTGCCGCGGATCGATCCGTTGACGTCGGGGATGCCGAGGAGCACGAACTCCTCGCTCATGGTGTCTCCGCCAGCCACGCTGCGACGCGCCGCTGCACGTCGCCGAGCGTGTCGCGCACGCGCTCGACCATCTCCGCCAACTCGCCGTCGGAGCTCACGTAGGCGGGCGCGAGCGTGACCTGATCGCCGGCGTAGCCGTCGTCCTGAGGATGGACCGAGGTCACGAGCACGCCGTGCTCGAGCGCGGTGTCGTCCACCAGGGAAGCCACGTCGAGGTCCACGGGCAGGAACGACTCGCCGTCGCGAGGATCCACGAGCTCGATGCCGAGCAGGAACCCTCGACCGCGCACCTCGCCGACGATCTCGAGGCCGTCGAGCGCCCCTGCGAGCTCGTCGCGCAGAGCGGGGCCGCGCTCTCGGACGCGGGTCAGGAGATCGCGCTCCTCGATCACGTCGAGCACCGCGAGTCCGACCGCGGTGGGCAGCGGTGCGCCGTCCCACGTGTGGCCGAGGTCGAACTCCCGAGACCCGCGGTCGAGCGCGTCGTAGACGTGCTGGCGGCAGAGGACCCCACCGAGCGGCGCGTACCCCGCACCGAGCCCCTTGCCGATCGCGACGATGTCGGGTTCGATCGGGATCTGGTGGGCGGCCAGCCAGCTGCCGACGCGGCCCACGCCGGTCACCACCTCGTCGAAGCAGATCAGGAACCCGTGCGCCTCGCGTCGCTCGGCGAGGCCGTGCCAGAAGCGGTCCGGCGGGCCGTACGCGGGCAGCGCGGCCGCGCTCACCGGCTCGCAGAAGAACGCCGCGACCGTTCGCGCCCCGGCTTCCTCGAGCGCTCGGTCGAGCGCGTCGAGCGCCGCCTGGCCGCTCGGATCGAAGCGCCGGGTGGAGGGCGGAAGGTGCAGGTGGTGCGCGAGGTAGGGCTCGTAGGGCCGGTGCACGCCCGGTCGGCCGCTGAGCGCGAGCGTTCCCATCGTCGATCCGTGATACGACTGCGCCGGCGAGATCACCCGCCACCGCTCCGCGTCGCCGCGCTCGACGTGATACAGGCGTGCCAGCTGCAGGGCGGTCTCGTTCGCCTCGGAGCCGCCCGATACGAACCGTACGCGACCCATCTCCGGTGCGATCGAGAGCACACGCTCGGCCAGTCGCTCCTGCGGTTCGCTCGTGAAATGGTGGTTGTAGTAGTAGCCGATCTGGTGGGCCTGCTCTTCGGCGGCGGCGGAGACCTCGGGCACGCCATGGCCGAGGCACGTCACCATCGCGCCGCCGGAGCACGCGTCGAGGATGCGCCGCCCGTCGGACGTGGTGAGCCAGACGCCCTCGCCCCGCTCGATGTCGGGGTACGCGAGATCGAGGAACCGGGGGAAGACGCTCGACTCGTCCGCTCGGATCGTGCCCTGCACGTCACCCCCCGTCGCCGTCCGGAACCTCGCCGCGGTCGAGCCTCGCGACGTCGCTCCAGAACCGCTCGAGCAGCTGCCACGACATCCGCCGGGCCTGCGTCGCCAGCTCCTTCGTCTCGGCGAGCAGCCCGTCGGGGTCGACGCCGTCGGCATCGAGCTCGTGCCGGTAGACGCGGACCCACTCGTCCATGATCTCGGTCGTCACCTCGGGGTGGAACTGCAACCCGAGGCTCCGGCCGGAGACGAAGGCCTGCGGCCCTACGGCCGTGTCGGCGACGACGCGCACACCCTGCGGCAGGGTGAACGTGTCGAAATGCCACTGGAACCACGGTCCCTCGGGCACCAGATCCGGATCGCTGCTGCGCACCGGCAGCCAGCCGATCTCGGCGTCGTCGGACCGGTAGACCTCACCGCCGAGCACCCGCGCGAGCATCTGACCGCCGAAGCACAGCCCCAGCACCGCGACGTCGGCGTCGACGGCCTCGCGCATCAGCTCCGCCTCGCGCGGCACGAAGGCCTTCGAATCGTCGAACGCTGCGAACTCGGACCCGAGCGACACGACGAGGTCGTACTCGGTTGGGTCCACACCTCGATCGTCGATGTCGATCCGGTACGTTTCCACGGACGCGCCGTGCGATGTGAGCCAATCGGTCACGAGCCCGGGCGGCGTGGGTTCCTCGTGCTGGAGGATCAGCGCGCGGATCGGATATGCGTTCGGGGGCCCGTCGCTCATGCGGGTCGTCCCGTCGAGGAAGCGGTCGGCTTCGCCGATGGCAGGGATGCCTCGACCTCCTCGGCGACGTGTCGAACGGCGTCGGCGAAACGAGCGACCATCTCTTCGAGCTCCTCGTCGGTCGTGACGAACGGCGGCGCGAACAGCGTCTGGTCGCCCGCGTACCCGTCTCGCGTGGGCTGCGTCGACAGCGTGACGAGACCGCGATCGAACGCAGCCCGGTCGATCCGCCCGGCGACGCCGAGCTCGCGAGGCAGGAACGAGCGTCCGTCGCGGGGATCCACGAACTCGACGCCGAGCAGGTACCCACGACCTCGCACCTCCCGGACGAGCGGCACCCCGGCGAGCGCCTGGGCCAGCTGGTCTCGCAGCAGCGACCCGCGGTCACGCACGCGGTCGACCAGACCTTCCGATCGCAGCGCGTGGAGCACGGCCAGTCCCACCGCGCAGGACAGCGGCGCTCCGTCCCACGTGTGGCCGAGCGGGAAGCGGCGCGATCCTCGAGCCACGGCCTCGTAGACGTGCTCCCGAACGAGCACGGCGCCGATCGCCGTGTACCCGGCCCCGAGGCCCTTCGCCGTCGCGATGATGTCGGGCGTGCAGGCGGTCTCCGCCCCCGCGAACCAGGCGCCCGTGCGACCCACGCCGGTGACGACCTCGTCGAAGCACACGAGGAAGCCGTGCCGCTCGCGCCGCTCGGCCAGCCCCTCCCAGAATCGCATGGGCGGCGTGTAGGCGGGCAGCGCCGCGCCACTGACCGGCTCGCAGAAGAACGCCGAGATGGTGTCCGGCCCCGCTTCCTCGAGGGCTCGGTCCAGGGCCTCCAGCGCGGCTTCCCCGCTCGGATCGAACCGCCACGTGCTGGGCGGGATGTGGAGATGCTTCGGGAGGTAGGGCCCGAACGGCCCGTGCAGGCCCGGTCGCCCGGTCAACGCGAGCGTTTCCATCGTGGGGCCGTGATAGGACTGCGCCGGCGAGACGACCTGCCAGCGTCGGGGCTCGCCGCGCTCGACGTGGTAACTGCGGGCGAGCTGGATCGCCATCTCGTTGGCATCCGCCCCGGCCACGGTGAACTTCACGCGGGTGAACCCCTCTGGGGCGACCTCGATCAGCTCGCGAGCGAGCCGCTCCTGGGCAGGGTTGGTCAGCCGCTCGTTGTGCACGAAGGTGAGGCGGTCGGACTGCGTCCTGGCGGCCGCGATGATGTCGCGGCGGCCGTGTCCCAAGGTCGCGGCCATCGATCCACCGCTCATCGCGTCGAGGTAGCGGCGGCCGGCGGCATCTTCCACCCAGACGCCCTCGCCTCTGACGATCACCGGTAAGGGTTGGGCGAGCTCCAGGGGGAGCACGTGCGACCGGTCACTCGTGACGATCGGCTGCACCATCCCGCCTCCTCGGCTCGACTCGGGCGGAGTCCGCGGTTCTCAGGGGCGTAGGGTACGGCAGCGCCGTCATCCGCGCTCGAAGTAGCGCGTGAGCTCCCAGTCGGTGACGCAGAGGTTGTCGAAGATCGCCTGTTCCTGCACCGCGGTGTTGAGCAGATGCCCGAACACGAAGTCGCCGAACGCTTCCTTGGCGACCTTGCTCTTGCGGAACACCTCGATCGCCTCGTGCAGGTTCGATGGCACCCTCGGCACGCGCTTGGCCTCGTAGGCGTTGCCCACGAACATGTCCGGCGGCTCGATCTCGTTCTCGATGCCCCACAGCCCGCTCGCGATCGTCGCAGCGAACGCGAGGTAGGGGTTCGCGTCGGCGCCCGGGATACGGTTCTCCACGCGGAACCCGTTGTGCTCACCCACCGTGCGGAACCCGCACGTGCGGTTGTCGCGGCTCCACACGATCGCGGTCGGTGCCCACGACGCGTGCTGGTAGCGCTTGTACGAGTTGACGAACGGCGCGTACATGTACGCCATCTCGCGCGCCGTGGCCATGAGCCCGCCCAGGAACCAGCGGAACGTGTCGGACTGGTGGTGCTTCGCCTTCTCGTTCCACATCAGCGACTTCGTGCCCTTGGCGTTCCACACGCTGGAGTGGAGGTGGCATGACGACCCCGCCTCGTCCATCGACCACTTCGCCATGAAGGTCGCGGCGACCCCGTTGAGCGCCGCGATCTCCTTGACGCCGTGCTTGTAGATCGCGTGGTGGTCGGCGTTGGAGAGCGCGTCGCTATAGGTGATGTTCACCTCGTGCTGGCCCTTGCCGAACTCGCCCTTCGAGAACTCGATCGGAAGGCCGGCGCCGCGCATGCCGTTGCGGATCTGCCGCAGGATCCACTCGTCCTTGGTGGTCTGCAGCATGTGGTAGTCCATGATGTAGCTCGACGACGGTCGGAAGTCGCGGTACCCGCGGTCCGCGAGCTCGTCGTAGCCGTCCTTGAACAGGTAGAACTCGAGCTCGGACCCGGTCTTGACGACGTAGCCCTTCTCGGCCGCCCTCACGATCTGGTCCTTCAGGATCTGCCGCGGGGAAACGGGCACGGGCTCCCCGGTCTCCTCGTCGGCGACGTCGCAGATCACCATCGCGGTCTTCTCGATCCAGGGACACCACCGCAGAGTGGACATGTCGGGCACCATGCGGAAATCGCCGTAGCCGGTGTCCCAGCTCGCGTACTCATAGCCGGGGAGCGGCTCCATCTCCATGTCGATCGCGAGCAGGTACAGACAGGCGTGCAGGCCTTCCTCCCCGAGGATCTCGTGCAGGAAGAACTCCGGCATCACGCGCTTGCCCATGAACCGCCCCTGCATGTCGGTGAACATGCAGAGCACGGTGTCGATCTCGCCGGCGTTCGCGCGAGCCTCGAGCTCCTGAGCGTCGAGCATGCCTTGCGCTTCCATCATCCCTCCCACCTCGCACGGGACGTAGATGCGGCGGCCATCGAGGCCGCCGCATCCAGGTCCCAGGCTCAGCTCGTTCGTCTAACCCGACGGCGGTGGTGGCGTTGAACCGCCTTCGCCACCACGCAGGATCGCCTCCTGCTCTTCGGACGACGAGGTGAATCCTTCCGCTTCCGGGACGCCCTTCTCGCCCTCCGTCAGCGCGAACTCCTCCTCGGGGGAGAGCACCAGACGGTGCCGGCCCACGATCGCGAAGTACAAGATGCCGAGGATGAAGTAGACCGCAACGCCGTACACGCCGGGTCGGTAGTCCTCGTTGAGGAAGATCGACACGAGAGCGACCACCGCGATCACACCGGCCAGCATCGCGCCGGCCTGGCCCCACGGGCTCACGTACGGGCGGTCGATGTTCGGCAACTTGCGTCGCAGCAGCACGAAGGAGATCGCCTGCAGCGTATAGGCGAGCACCGCTGCGAAGACGGCCATGTTCAAGACCGCGGCCACGACCTGTGCGCCGAGATCGCCTTCCTGGCGGCCCAGGTACCAGATGACCCACAGCACGGCGTAGCCGACGACCGCTCCCGCGATCAGGGCCACATGCGGTGTCTTGCGGGTCTTGTGGGTCACCGACAGGAACTGCGGGAAATACCCGGCCCGCGAGAGCGAGTACGTGTTCCGCCCGTAGGCGTACATGATCGTGAAGAAGCTCGCGATCAGGCCGATGAGGCCCATCATGCCGAGCAGCACGGCGCCGGTGTTGTCGCCGAAGATCGCCTTGAAGCCGTCGAACAGCGGCGTGCCGGACTCGCCGATCGCGAGCGCGCCGCCGCCCACGCCCGAGTTCAGCAGCAGGACGCCGATGCTGAGGAGCAGCAGGGTGTGCATGCCGCGGATCGTGCCCTTGGGCACGTCGCGCCGTGGATCCATCGACTCCTCGGCCGCGAGCGGAACCTCCTCGATCGCGAGGTAGAACCAGATCGCGAACGGCAGGGCCTTGAAGATGCCGCTGACGCCGAACGGCAGGAACGAGCCGTCACCGGCGGGGGTCTCACCACCTCCGTCGGCGATGTTGAACCAGAGGTCGGGGCTGAACTCCCCGCTCACGAGCGCGGCGACGTAGAACACGAGCAGGATGCCCATCGCGACCACCGTGATGCCGACGGTGAAGCGGAACGTGGCCTCGACGCCGCTGATGTTGATCGCGAGGAACACGATGTAGAAGACCGCCCACCAGAACGGCTCGCTGTTCCAGAACGGGTCGCCGGTGATGTTGAACAGGTCCGCGATCGTCGATTGCGCGAGCAACGCGATCGCACCACCGACGACGGCAGTCGTGATCACGTACTCGGCGTTCTCCGCGAGACCGGTGAGGAACCCGCCCCACGGCCCCATCGCGGAACGAGCGAAGGAGTACGCGCCGCCCGTGTGGGGCAGCGCCGGGGACATCTCGGCGATGCTGTAGCAGAGCCCGTAGTACATGATCGCGATGATCACCGTCGCGATCAGCAGGCCCCCGAAGCCTCCCACGGACAGACCGAAGTTCCACCCGTAGTAGTCGCCCGAGATGACGGCGCCGACCCCGAGCGCCCACAGGGACCACACGCCGGCGTGACGCCGGAGGCCCCGTTGCTCGAAGTAGCCTTCGCCGACCTCTCGGTACGTGACCGATCCGACCTTGCGCTCGGACATGCGTCACCCTCCCTTCCGGCGACCCCCCGTCGCGCGGACGTCGGTATGGAGACACAAAAGGGGTTTGTCTGTCAAACGTCCGAGGCAGGTTTTCGGCGGGCCGCGCGAAGGCCCACGGCGACCAGCACCGTCGCTACCGCGACGACGGCCGCGGCGGGGACGACGCCCCACCATGCGACCGCGTCGGCGGTCAGCAGGCCCGCGAGGATCGCCGCCACGACCACCGATGCCGTGCGAGGGAGCCTGAGCCACCGCAGCGTCACCAGGAGCGCGAGCGGGATGCCGATGATCGGCCAGAAGTTCCAGCCCTGTGCCGGCCCGGTGACCACGGGGACGCCGACGGCGAGAAGTTCCATCGGTCCATCCTATGGTTCCCTCCGACTTTGACAGGATTTGTCTGACAAATTACGCTGGGCCCTCGTGCCGAGGGGGGCCGAGATGGCGAGGAAGCGTCTGTCGTTCCGTGTCAGGGACGACCTGCTCTCGCGCATCTCATCGGGTCGCATCCCGCCAGGCTCCAAGCTTCCACCCGAGCCTGAGCTCGCCGAGGAGCTCGGTGTCTCTCGGCCGACGCTCCGGGAAGCGCTGCGGTCGCTCGAAGAGGACGGATTCGTGACGCGGACCCGGGGCGCGGGCACGTACGCGACGCACCGTCCGCGCCTGCGGAACAACCTCGACGTGAACTTCGGCGTGACCGAGGCGATCAGGGCCTCGGGCATGGAACCGGGCACGAGCCGGAGCTCGGTGCACACGGGCTCGGCCACCGACGACGAAGGAGCCGCGCTGGACCTGCATCCCGGCGACCCGGTCGTGCGTCTGGAACGCGTGCGCACGGCCGACGGCGAACCGGTGGTGCTCTCGGTCGATGTCGTGTCCGCGGCGCGACTGGCGGCAGCCGAGCTGACCTCGATGCCGCTCGACGGTTCCGTGTACGAGCTGCTCGAGCGACACGGCACCCCGGTCGAGCACGGCGTCGTGAGCCTCGAGCCGGCCCGTGCCGATCGCGGGCTCGCGAAGCGACTCGGCGTGAAGAGCGGCGCCCTGCTGCTCTACCTGCGGCAGATCGATTACGGCCCCGACGGCGAGCCACTGCTGCTCTCACACGAGCACCACCTCGCTGAGGCGTTCGAGTTCACGGTCGTGCGGCGGGGTCCGGGAAGGAGAACGTGATCGTGACGACCAACATCGGCAAGGAGATGCGGCTGAAGCGGGTGATCGATCCCGCGGGGGTCTCGGTGATCTGTGCGCTCGATCACGGCATGACGTCGCCGACCTTCCTCGAGCCGCTCGCGGACATCGCGGAGCGAGCACGCGAGACGGTCGCGGGCGGGGCCAACGTGATCATGATGAGCAAGGGCATGATCCGCATCGCGAGCGAGGGATTCGCCCCGACGACGTCGCTCGCGCTCCTGCTCTCGGCGAGCGCCGATCCGGGCGGCGACCGGCCCCGGATCGTGCAGATCGCGCAGGTCGAGGAGGCGCTCCGGCTGGGGGCCGACGCCGTCGTGTTGTTCACGGCGCTCGGCGGAGACGACGAGGCCGGCATGATCGACATCCTCTCCGCCGTCGGCCGGGAGTGCGCCGTGCTCGGCATGCCCTTCATCGCGGAGGCCGAGTTCCCGACCACCTACGCCACCGTCGAGGAGCTGCAGGACCAGTACGGCTTCGAGTACCTCAGGCGGAACGTGCGCCTGTGCGCGGA
>DASZOO010000096.1:0-1619 GCA_035550775.1 Actinomycetota bacterium
GCCGGAGGAGGCGACGATCGAGGCGACAACCTTCTCCGTCACTCGCAGCGGCGCGCGGGCCTACGAGCGAGACGCCGACAGCCGGTTCGCGCTGCCCTGGAGGGCGTCGGATCCGGGATTCACTCGGATCGGGGTCGCGCAGGACGTGCCCAGCGGCGGCGTCGCCTCGATCAGGTGGCGCGGGCTCGAACCCGGTCGCACCTATGAGTGGTACGCGGCGGCGACCGACGGAACCCTGGTGCACATCGGCGAGCCCACCACCTTCATGGCCGGCCATGCTGGTGGGCGCTAGAGGATTTGAACCTCTGACCTCTTCCGCGTCAAGGAAGCGCTCTCCCCCTGAGCTAAGCGCCCTGGTCCCCCGATGCTACACGGGGTATGCGAGGCGGGGACCGGAATCGAACCGGTGTACGAGGCTTTGCAGGCCTCTGCCTAACCACTCGGCCACCCCGCCGCGGTCGGTCGGCCAGTGTACGCGACGACGTCGGATCGCCCCGCCGCACGGCGACGGCGGCGATGACCTGCCCGTTTGCACATATCGCGGTGGGGTTCCAGGGTTGAGGTCGCGCACATCCCCACGCCCGGCGCGGCTCGTGGGTGAGCCGATCCGGAGGAAGGAGTCACCCATGCAGCGGCGCGCGACCCGATCGATGCTCCCGGCGCTGGTCGCCGGGCTCGTGCTCGGCATGGTGCCCGCCACCTCGTCGGCGGCCCCGGGGTTCCTGACAGCCGAGCCTGCGTACATCACGCTGACCGGCGGCGGAGACGTCCTGCCGATCATCACGGTCGGCGAGACCCTCGGCGGGTTCCTGTTCGAAGGCATCCCCGACGGCATCGGCCTGACGAAGGGAGAGCATCGTCACACCGTGGACGTCTACGTCGCCCACGAGCAGTCGGAGGTGCCGTTCCCGCCGCTGTCCGGAGCGCTCGGACCGCCGCTCACGGACTTCCAGGACGCCTCGGTCTCGAAGCTCACCCTCGACACGCGCACGGGCGAGGTGCTCGATGCCGACGTGGCGCTGCCGGCGAGCGCGGGCTTCATCAGGTTCTGCTCCGCCTTCATGGCCGGCCGGGCCGACGGGTTCGACCACCCGACGTTCTTCGCCAACGAGGAATCCAACGACCAGATCGAGGTGCCGCCGGGGGCCCCGTACGGGCCCGATCCGTCGATCGCGCCACTGCGTCAGGCGGGCTTCGCCGTGGCCCTCGACACGGAGACCGGGGACTATCGTCAGATCCGCGGCCTCGGCCGATACAACCACGAGAACACCATCTCCCTGCGCGGCAACCGCAACGGCAAGATCGGGCTCCTGTCGACCGACGACACGTTCGACGGCCCGTCCGCGCAGCTCTACCTGTACCTCGCGCGGAACGATCGAGCCGTGTGGAACGATCGCGGCCACCTGTTCGCGTTCAGGGTCACGGAGAAGAACGGCGAGCGCGTGAAGGCCGGCGATGCATTCAACGACGCGAACGACTACCTCGATCTGCGACCGGGCGACGATCTGGCCGGCCGGTTCATCCGGGTCCCCGACAGGGTCGCCGACGGTACCACGGACCTCGCTCCTCAAGCGGCGCTCGAGGAATGGTCGAACGAGCACAACGTCTTCCAGTTCATC
>DASZOO010000097.1:0-2298 GCA_035550775.1 Actinomycetota bacterium
CGCTCGCCCTACCAGACCGCGTTGTTCGAGGAGCTCGTGAAGCGCGAGCACTTCGGCGACGACGAGGTGCCGGACCTCCTCTACCTGAACTACAAGATCATCGACACGCTCGGGCACCAGTTCTCGGCCGACGGGATCGAGCTGTCGGACGCGCTCGAGATCCAGGACGACGAGCTCAAGCGGTTCGTCCGGTTCCTCGACGCGGAGGTCGGCCACGGCGAGTGGACGTTGATCCTCACGGCCGACCATGGCATGCAGCGCGATCCATCCAACAACGGCGCGTTCCTGATCGACATCGACCGGCTCACCGCAGAGGTCGAATCGGCGTTCGGGGGCACGCCTGCGAAGCCGGTCATCCTGAAAGCGCGTCCGACGCAGATGTGGCTCGACGTCAGGCTCCTCCGCCGCAACCGACACACGGTCGACGACGTCGCGGCGTTCATCAGGGGGCTCACGCAGGCCGACGTCGCAACCGATGCCGGCCCCCGGCCGGGCGAGGCGGGTGCTCGCGCCTTCCAGGCGGTCTTCCCGACGGACACGATCGGGTCGCTGCCGTGCCTGCCGAAGGAGGTTCGCGAGCCGTAGCGGGAACCTCAGGTCGCGGGGGGCCGTCGAAGCTGTGTATCCCTGACCGAGCTCGCTCGGTCCCGAGCTTGCCCCGGAGGTCTCGATGCTTCGAACGAGCACGACGCGGGTGCTCATGTTCACGGCGGCCGGGGTGCTGGTCGTCGTCGCCATGGGCGCGGCCTTCGCCGTGTCGATCGGCGGTGGTCCCGACGCGCCGGTGAGCTCGGGTCCGATCACCGGTCCGCCGAACGACGGTGAACCGCTGCTCGTGGAGCCCAGGCCCGGCATGGTCGACGTGTACCCTCGACCGTTCGCCTCCGCGGCCCCCGGGCGCGACGGCGTCGATGTGACGATCGACTTCTGGAGCGGCATCGAACCGTGCACGGTGCTCGATCACGTGGACGTGCGATACGGGTCGAGAGCCGTGACGATCACGTTGTACGAAGGACACGACCCGAACGCGGATGACGTGGCCTGCATCGATATCGCCGTGGGGAAGCGCGTGATCGTGCCCCTCGACGAGCCGCTCGGCGACCGTCGGATCGTCGACGGGGCCGCCTGACCGCTCACCCGCGCCGGTCGGCACGGCCCTCGGTGACGGCCGGCTCCCGGACCCACACCTGCCAGTCGGCGACCGCCTCGAAGCCCAGCCGCTCGTACATCGCTCGTGCCCCGCCCACCGGGTGCAGCCACGCGAGATCGGCGTTGCGGAACCACCTCGCGGCGTGGACGGTAAGCGCCGTGCCGAGGCCACGACGCCGAGCGCCGGGCACCACGCCGACGCCCATGACGCCGGTCGCCGCCTCGTGGAGGTAGCTCGAGGCGATGCCGACGGCGTCGTCGCCGCGCCGTGCCACGAAGGCGCACGCGTCCGCCGCGCCGAGGGCGATCGCACCGTAGAAGAGGCGCCCGACCTCCGGATCGTCACCGAACGCGAGCACCCCGACCCGCACGAAGGCTTCCGCGTCATCGGGGCTGGCGACGGTGGAGATCTCGACCCCGGGGGGCGCCGGAACATCCCTCAGCGACCGCGGATCGACCACCATGCCGGGTCGCTCGATGATGCGAGTGAGTCCGATCGTGCGGACGGCATCGTCGACGTCCGGGTGCCGTCCGACCTGCAGGTCGATGCCGAACCGCAGTCTTCGAGTTTCGAACTCGGCCTCGGCGGCCTGGAGCGCGGCGAGCGCATCACGAGGCTCGCGCCGCACCACGACCGAGTTCAACGCCGGGTCGGGAACGTTCGCCAGCGCGAGCAGCAGTCCGTCGATCTCGAACGCCTCCGACCCGGTGGCGCTGGCTCGGCGGCATCGCTCCGCCGCGACGAGCCCGATCGCGAGTCGTTCCGCAGCGTCCACGGTCCGAGTGTGGCAGGCCGTCGCGGCTCGGCACGTGGGTAATCTCGGGGCCATGAAGGTCCGGACCATCGTCGTGGACTTCGATGGCACGGCGTGCCTGCACGACGTCGCCGAGCACCTGCTGCGCGCGTTCGCGAGCGGCGACTGGCGGTCGCTCGACGATGCGTGGGAGCGTGGCGAGCACGGCTCGCAGACGGTCGTCGCTGAGCAGAGCGCGATGCTCGACGCCGATCGCGCCACGTTGCTCGAGCACGCCCGCAGGCACTGCCCGATGGACCCGACCTTCGCCCCGTTCGTCACGTGGGCCCTCGGCGAGGACCTCGAGGTGGTCGTGGCGTCGGATGGGTTCGGCTTCTACATCGAACCGCTGCTC
>DASZOO010000098.1:0-3438 GCA_035550775.1 Actinomycetota bacterium
GAAAACCGTTAGCGGGGCAACTCGCTCGTGGGTTCGAATCCCACTCCTCCCGCGATGCCGGCGTTCGAACGTGGAGGTGTCCGATGGGGAAGTCACGCAAGCCGTTGTCGTCCAGGAAGCCGCCGGAGCCCTCGGAGAGCCGCGCCGAGATCGACGACTGGATGCGACGCGTCATGCCTGATCTGTATCCGATCGTTGAGCTGCTCGACCGCTCGATCCGCGAGTCGATCCCCGGGCTCCACTACGCCGTGAAGTGGAAGAAGGCCTACTACGGGCTGCCCGAGGTCGGGTGGATAATCGAGATGGTTGCCTACGACGTCTCCGTGAACGTCGTCTTCTTCGGTGGCGCCGATCTCGATCCTCCGCCGCCTCTCGGCGACACCGACCGGAGTCGCTACGTGAAAGTCACGACGCTCGAGGAGGCAGCTGCACCGGAGCTCCGCGGGTGGATCGTGCGAGCAGGCTCCGTGCCTGGCTGGCGGTAGCCCGAGTCCACCCTCGTTCGAGACCGCCGTGCCGGCTCCCTTGCCCGGTTCACTGACGCCGTGGTACGACCCTGGTCCCTTACCCAGGAGGCGACATGGCTGGACGCCGTCAGGACGACCGGACCGATCCGACCGAGCGGCATCCCGTCGGACGACGGCGCTTCCTGCAGGGGGCGGCCGCGACGACCGCGGCGGCGTTCCCGATCCTGCGCGCAGGCTCGGCGAAGGCGGGGGGAGGCTGTGGCCTCTACTCGACCCAACCCAGCTTCATGGGCACGGTGCCCGACCCCTCGACCGTGCTCGGGTTCCCGGTGGGCGTCGACGAGGAGGTCACGGCGGCCCAGGCCAACACGTACCTGCAGGCCGCGGCGTCGGCGTCCGATCGCGTGCGGCAGCTCGTGCTCGGTCAGAGCGTGCAGGGGCGCGCGATCCGCTACGCGATCGTGGGGCGCCCGGAGAACATCTCGCCGAGCGGGCTCGAGGCGGTCCGGCAGGCGAACCTCGAGATCCGCGACCCGAAGACGAAGCCGGCTCGGGTGAACGCCCTGGCCCGCACCACCCCGGCGTTCGCCTACGTCACGGGCAACGCGCATGGATCGGAGGAGAGCGGGGCCGACGCCGCGCTGCGGCTGCTCTACGAGCTCGCCGACCGAGACGACTGCGTGGTCGAGACGATCCTCGATCGCCTCGTGATCTTCGTGATCCCGGTGCAGAACCCCGACGGGCGTGAGCTCGACCAACGCCGAAACGCGTACGGCTTCGACCTGAACCGCGACTTCTTCGCGCGCACCCAGGTCGAGACCGACGACCGGGTGGAGCTGCTGCGGCGGTACCCGCCGGTGCTGCTGCTCGACCACCACGAGTTCGGCTACTACCGGTCGTTCTTCCCGCCCAACGCCGACCCGATCTTCCACGAGGTGCCCGAGCAGGTGATCAGGCAGATCGACGACCTCTACGGGCCGGCGATGGCCCGCGCGCACCGCGAGGTCGACTGGCCGTTCTTCAACGGCGGGATCTACGACTTCCTGGCCCCACAGTTCAACGACACCGGCACCTCGCTGGGGTTCAACGGGGTCGGCATGACGATCGAGGTCTACAGCGAAGCGGCGATGTCCAAGCGGTTCGAGCGCCAGATCGGCATCATGTGGGCGTGCCTGTGGCAGCTCGCGAACCACCGCAGGCGGGTGCTGCACGCGTGGCACGACGCGAGCGTGAACGCGGTCGAGCAAGGCAGGGCCGGCAAGCGCGAGCCGAACAAGCGGTACTTCCGGCCGGACCTCAAGGTGCGCACCTTCGTGCCGACCGAGCCGCTGCGCCACTACTTCGTGCTGGACACACCGCGGACCCGTCGTGAGGTCTCGCTGCTGATCAGGCGGCTCCAGCGTATGGACGTCGCGGTCTACCGCCTCGATGAGCCCACCGAGGTTCCCGACTACGCGACGATGCCGACCGACGCGCCGGGCGTGCGGTCGGGGCGGCGTCGGCTGCCCGCGGGCACGGTGTGGATCCCGATGGCCCAGCGTCAGAAGCACTGGATCCAGGCGGTGATGGGCGAGCAACCGTACTGCCCGACCTACTACACGTACGGGCTCGCGGGGTGGAGCTTCCCGTTCAGCATGAACCTGGAAGCGGGGTCGTCGGGTGCGAGGTTGCGGCCGAGGGCGACGAGGTTGTCGCTCGAGCCGGAGCCCCCCGCGCCCCCGATCCCGGCTGGTGCTCCGTCGATCGGGCTGTACCGCATGTCGAGCGGCGGGTACGCGCAAGAGTCGTTCGGCGCCACGCAGTGGTTGTTCGACACCGTGTGGCACGTGCCCTACACGTACCTTGAGGCGCCCGACATCATCGCCGGCGGGCTCGACGGCATCGAGGTGCTCGTCACGCCCGGCGGCGACTGGCCGACCGCGTTCCGTCGCCTGGGCGACGACGGGAAGCGGGCGATCAGGCGGTGGGTCCGCGGGGGCGGACGCTACGTGGGCTACCGGGGCGGGGGAGCCAAGATGGCCCAGGCGCTCGGACTGACGACCGCGGAGTTCCGTGACCCCCTCGCCGACGTGCCCGGCAGCGTCGTGCGGGTCGAGCTCGACCGGAATCATCCGCTCGCGCAGGGCATCGGCCGATGGTGCTGGATCCTCGTCGACAGCGACGACGTGATCCACGGCTGGGCCCGCGGCACCGCGCCGGTCCGGTTCCCCCGGGGTCCGCGGAACGGGTTCTACGTCTCGGGGTTGGCCGACGGCGAGTCACAGCTCTACGGCACGCCCGCCGTGATCGACGAGCAGGCCCGCCGGGGACGGGTCGTGCTGATGCCGAGCGACCCGTTCTTCGACGCGCACATGGAAGGTTCGCGCAAGATCCTGTGGAACGCGATCTTCGGTCGCGATCCTCGTCGCACCGCTCGGATCGACCCGACCGCCTACGAGCGGGGGACCGACCGGGCGCGACGGGCGGCGCTCGCCGATCCGGGCTGGCCGGCGGCGATCCGGGTGAGCGTCGGAGCCGGCGACGAGGACGAGGTGCGGCGACTGCTGCGACGGTTCGGTGCGCGCTACCGGGTGGCCCACGACGGCGACGTGGCCCGCTTCCGCATCAGGAACGGTCGCGAGCTGTCGGCCGAGGAGCACCCGTGGCTGAACGAGTTCGCGCTGGAGCTGCAGCGAGCCCGCGTCGACGTGCGGGGGTTCAGCGCGCGCTGACGATCAGTCTCCGGCGATCGTCGCCCTATCGATCCTCATCGGCGATCGCGCGTCGCAGGGCCTCTCGGAACGGCATCGGCTCGATGTCGGGGAACAGCGCGTTCGCTTCCTCGGGTCGGACGACCATGGGCACGGTCATGCCTTCGATGAGCGGCTGAGCGGTCGCCATCGGCACCGAGGTCGTGAGCGCGCACCAGTACGAGGAGAGCTTCGGGGTCAGGAACGGCACCGTGATGAGAACCCGACGCTTCCCGCGCTCT
>DASZOO010000099.1:0-18873 GCA_035550775.1 Actinomycetota bacterium
CTGGCGGCGCGGTCCCGCTCGTTAGGATGCGCGCGGGGCCCGTAGCTCAGCCCGGTCAGAGCAGGGGGCTTTTAACCCTCGTGTCGCAGGTTCGAATCCTGCCGGGCCCACGCTCCCGGTCGTTCACACCGTCGCGTGTCCGACCGCCCGGAGAAGCCGGGGAAGGAACCGGAAGGGCACCGCGCCAGCCGTCGCCTGATCCACGGTCCCCGTGAGCAAGAGATCGAGCTGTGGGCAATGGAACAGCCACGATCCCGTCGAACCCGAGTGACCCATGAGGGTCGGGGTCTCGCCACCGGGCGTCCGGACCCGAGGCAGACGGAAGCGGAAGCGCATCAGACCGAGCCCGTACTCGATCGGCCAGCCCGGCGTGCGAAGGGCAACGCGATCCCTCGGGAAGCCGAAGCGGGTCCAGCGCGACCGCATCGTCGCGAGCGAGGTGGCTTCGTCGACGATCTCCCCGCGCAGGAGCGCGCGCAGGAACCGCAACGTGTCGTCGACCGTGCTGTACAGGTCCCCGAACGACGCCATCGCGATCGGGATGTCCAGCAGCCGATCGCGGTACCAGAGCGCCGCAGGCTCGGGAGCCTCCCCGAACCGGGGAGACCGACCTGGGAGCCATGTTCGCTCGAGCCCGAGAGGGCGCACGATGAGCTCTTCCAGGACCTCGTGCATCGGGCTGCCGGTCACCTGCTCGACGACGGCGACGAGCAGCCGGTAGTTGGTGTCCGAGTATCGAGCCCTCGGGCGATCCTCCTCAGGCGCCTGGGGCGGGAAATGGGGCGTCAGCTCCTCGCGGACGATCCGCACGACCTCGTCGATGTCCCACGCGCGATCGCCGTCCTCGACGATCTCCTCGACGAGGCTCCTGCCGCCGTGCCCCAGTTCCTCGAGGTAGTCAGGTAATCCAGAGGTGTGACCGAGCAGGTTCATGACGCTGATCGAGCCCGATCGGTCCACCCCGTCGATCTCGTGCAGCCCCCGGGTCAACTCCCCCGGCAGGTAGGCGGTCATGGGTTCGTCGAGGTCGATCAGGCCCGTCTCGGACAGCTTCATCACCACGGTGGCGATATGGAGCTTGGTGATGCTCGCGAGGAAGTACGGCGTGTCGGCTCGCATCGGTGGGCCGCCCGGCGTGGCCGGACCGATCGAACCCGCCCAGCGGAAGGAACCGTCGACGCGCTCGATCGCGACGATCGCGTGATGCACCATGCGTTTCGATGCGAGGCCACGAAGCAGCCCCTGCAGCCGGTCACGCAGGGCGTCCTCGTTCCCCGGCAACTCGTTCGAGGGAGGCTCGGTCATCTCAGGGTCCAGGTCGGACTCGTCGCGGAACGAAACGACGTGCCATGGACGATACTCGGGGGGACTGCATCGCGGGGTCATCGCGAGGCGGGGGGTGACCGTTGAGCGAGGTGATCCAGACATCAGAGCTCCGGAAGCGATTCGGGGCGACGCGAGCGCTCGACGGGCTGAATCTGTCGGTCGGAGCCGGAGAGGTGCACGGGTTCCTCGGACCGAACGGCGCCGGCAAGACGACGACGATCCGCATCCTGCTCGGGCTGCTTCGCGCCGACGGCGGCACGGCACGACTACTCGGCTCCGATCCGTGGACCGATGCCGTCGCCGTCCATCGGAGGATCGCGTACGTGCCGGGCGACGTGGAGCTGTGGCCGAACCTGACCGGTGGGGAGATGATCGATCTGTTCGGCCGGCTCCGGGGCGGGCTCGACCGGGTCCGCCGTGACGAGCTGATCGAGCGGTTCGACCTCGATCCCACCAAGAAGGGTCGCACCTACTCGAAGGGGAACCGCCAGAAGGTCGCCATCGTGGCCGCGCTCGCCTCCGAGGCGGAGCTGCTGCTGCTGGACGAGCCCACCGCCGGTCTGGACCCGCTGATGGAGGTGGTCTTCCAGGACGTGATCCGAGGTCTGAGGGAGGAGGGTCGAACCGTCCTCCTGTCGAGCCACATCCTGGCCCAGGTCGAGAAGCTGGCCGACCGGATCAGCATCATCCGCCTCGGCACGATTGTCGAGTCCGGCACGCTGGTGGACATGCGCCACTTCACTCGCACGAGCGTCGAGGCCCACACGGCCGCCCCGGTCACCGGCCTCGAGACCCTTCCGGGGCTGCACGACGTCGAGGTCAGCGACTCGCGGGTGCGGTTCCGGGTGGACGGCGAGCACCTCGACGCTGCCATCAGGCACCTGACCGGGTTCGGCATCCGAGCGCTGACGAGCCAGCCGCCGACGCTGGAGGAGCTCATGCTCCGCCACTACGAGGGCGAGCCCGCCGGAACCCGTGAGGGAGCCGTCGGATGAGCGCCGACGCCGTCACCGTCGGCCAGCACACGGCGACCCCGGCGGCCGGGTCGGCCCTCACCGGGACCGGCACGCTGATCCGATTCATCCTGCGACGCGACCGGATCCGCCTTGCGGCCTGGGTCGGCGCGATCGGGGTCTCGGTCGTACTGTTCGCGGCCAGCCTACCCACCTATTACACGAACGCCGCGGCGAGGCAGGCCCGGTCGGAGCTGATGGGGAACCCCGGTCTTCGGGCGATCGCGGGGCCGGGGTTCGGCCTGGACGACTACACGTTCGGCGCCATGATCGCGCAGGAGTTCCTGAGCTGGACGGCGATCTTCGTGGCGCTCATGAGCTTCCTCCTCGTGGTGCGCCACACGAGGGTCGAGGAGGAGACCGGCCGGGCCGAGCTCGTCCGCTCCCAGGTCGTCGGGCGCCACGCGCACCTGGTCGCGCCATTGGTCGTGGTCGTCGGCGCCAACCTGGTGCTCGGCGCGCTGATCGCGATCGGGCTCGCCTCGTCGGGTCTGGAGAGCGTCACCTGGGAGGGCTCGTGGTTGTTCGGGGCGGCGGTCGCCTCGATCGGGATCGTGTTCGCGGCCGCCGCGGCGGTGACGGCCCAGATGAGCGAGAGCGGGCGCACCGCCGCCGGGATGGCCGGTGCCACCTTCGCCGCCTTCTACCTGGTGCGCGCCGCCGGCGACATGCGCGAGATCGGCGGCGGCGCCCTCTCGTGGCTCTCGCCGATCGGCTGGGCGCAGCAGACCCGGGCGTACGTCGACGATCGATGGTGGCCACTGCTCCTGCCCGCGGCGCTCGCGGGGGTGCTTGTGCTCGTCGCGCTCCGGATGTCCACGCGCCGGGACTTCGGGGCGGGCCTCGTCCAAGCTCGCCCGGGCCCCGCCGTGGGCTCCAGCCTGCTGTCCAGCCCGCTCGGCCTCGCCTGGCGGCTCCACCGGGCAAGCGTCATGTGGTGGGGGGCGGCGTTGTTCCTGTTCACCCTCGGCTACGGAGCGCTGGCCGGAGAGGTGCAGCGATTCGTCGACGATCTGTCGGGAGCGGTGCGGGACTGGCTCGAGGGGATCGGGGGCGCGTCGATCGTCGACTCGTGGCTGGCCGTCGTCGCCTCGCTCGTCGGCCTGACGGTCGCGATCTTCGCGGTGCTGGTGGTGCTCAGGCCCCGAAGCGAGGAGAGCGCCGGGCGGGCCGAGCCGGTGCTCGCCACCGCGGTCTCCCGCGTCGAGTGGGTCGGCAGCCACCTGGCGGTCGCGCTGATCGGCAGCGCGGTCCTGCTCCTGGTGGCCGGGCTGGGACTGGGGATCTCCGCCTCGAGCTCGCTGGGCGACGGCTCGGTGCTTCCGCGGGTGATCGGGGCAACGATGGCCTACGCGCCGGCCGTGTGGCTCACGGTGGGACTCGCGGTCGCGCTGTTCGGGCTCGCGCCACGGGCGACCCTGCTCGTCTGGATCCTCATCGCCTACGCGGGCCTGATCGGCATGTTCGCCGACCTGCTGGGGCTTCCCGACTGGACGGTCGACCTGTCGCCCTTCGGCCACGTGCCGCTCCTGCCCGCGGTGGGCATGCGCTGGACGCCGATCGTACTGCTCACGGCGATCGCCGCGGCGCTGATCGCCGTCGGGCTGGTCGGCTTCCGGCGGCGTGACCTGGCCTCGATCTGAGGTCCGCGGCGCGTCGCGACCTCATCCATCGGATGAGGGGGATCCGATGTCGGCGCCCCTCGCTAGGCTCTGCGCCCATGCGCACCCTCCGGATTCGAGGCCCCCGCGGGCTGCGACTGATCGCCGAGGTGCCCGCCACCCGGCGTGAGCGCGTCCGCGGGCTCCGTGGCCGAGAGGCCATCGCTCCGGGTCGCGCGATGTTCCTCCGGCGATGCCGATCGGTGCACACGGTCGGCATGAGGTTCCCGATCACCGTGGCGTGCCTCGACCGATGGCTCGGCGTGCGATGGGTCGGCGTGGTGCCACCTCGCAGGTTGGTCCGCGCACGAGGCGACGTTCGCCACGTCCTGGAGCTCGGGGCCGACGCCGATATCAGGCGCGGAGATCGGCTGCGCTTCGAGGACGCGTGAACGGCGCTCAAGCGATCCACATCATGCCGCGCTGTCCAACGACCTTCCAGCCGGCACCTCGCTGTTCGAGCACATAGGTCGTGCCGGAGCCGCACAGCCCTCCGCAGCCGTAGCTCGCGCCCACCCGAACCTCGCCGTTCCGTTCCACGATGGGCCCGAGTCGCAGGACGATCTCGCGCGGCGGGCCGGCCAGCCAGCCCTCCTGCTCGTAGATCGGCGTCGGGTCGTCGACGAACCGAAGGCCTTCGATGCCGAGCCGCTCGCGAAGCGCGGCCCGCTCCACCTCCGACAGGGAATCGTCACACGCCTTCGGGCTCGACGGCTCTGCCGCATCGTCGCAGAGTCCCGTCACCACGTAGACACGGTCCCAGTCTGCCTGTTCGGCACCCGACAGCTCCCGGATGAGCGCCGAGTACACCCCGAGGCGTTGCTCGTCGATCGCGGGCGACGGCGCCGGCGTTCCGCCGCCACCGGTTGGCGGCGGAGCCTCGTTTCCGCACGCCGCGAGCATGAGCACGGAGAGCACGAACACGAACGTCCGATGCATGCGAACGACCTCCTCTGATGGACCCTACGGATCACGACGGGGTCGACGACCATCCATGCCGGGAGCGCACCGACCCGTGACGGCGTGGCGGCATCAGGGCCACGGCTATACTCTGTCGGCCGCCCTCTGCGGCCGCTACCCTGCTGGAGGAGCACCTGCGCCCCCATCGTCTAGCGGCCTAGGACGCCGCCCTTTCAAGGCGGAAGCACGGGTTCGAATCCCGTTGGGGGCACGGTTCCGTCTCAGGACCCTCCAGGTTCGGTGCGGCGCCACGACAACTGGAACACCTGCGCCCGTAGAGGAGTCCGGCCGTCCTCACCGCCCTGTCAAGGCGGAGATCGCGGGATCGAAGCCCGTCGGGCGCGCCATCGACACCGCGCCGGCCTCATCGGCCGGCGCGGTGTCGTCTCAGGCGTTCCTCCTCCGCAGGATCGTTCCCGTCGGCGCGGTGTCTCGGATGCGGTCGCCGCCCAGGACGTTGTCTTCCACCACCCATCTCGCGAAGGGACCGCCGTGGTCGTCGCGGTCCACCGTGAGCAGGGCGATCGCGACCCCGATCCCGCTGGTCTTGAACCGGTTCCTGCGCACGATGCCCTCGGGCGTGTTGGTGGTCTGGAACCCGGCCTGGCCGTTGTCGTGCACGAAGGAGTCCTCGAGCAGGAACGGTCCGGCGCCGACCTCCTCGAACACGCCCTTGCGCGTGCAGTGGTCCGCCTCGACGCCTCGGACGATGTCGCCCGCGCACTCGTGGTCGAACCAGTACGCGTTGCCCTCGTTGTGATGCGATCGCCCGCCCTCGACGACCACGCCGGATCCCGGGGACGCGCCCCGCGGGCCCGTCATGAAGACCTTGAGCCCGCCGGCACCCTTGCCCACCGCCGCCGGGTCCCATCCGTTGCCCGTCAACTCCACATCGCGCAGCAGCACGTGGGCCGACCGCCCCTCGAAGTTCCCGCTGATGCCTTGCCAGCCGGCATCGGAGAACGTGCCGGCGATGACGGTGGTGCGGTGCCCCAGCTGCAGGCAGCTCCGGCGTACCGACCGGATCGACACGCGGTGCAGCGCGAGCCCCTCCACCTGGTTCCTGAGCTGCAGGCCGAAGGCGACCCGCCGCCCGAAGTCGAACAGCACCGGTCCGACCAGGGTCTGGCCCTCGCGCGGCTTCAGCGACGCGGTCAGCGAGTACGCAGAGCCCTCGAACCCCACGACGTCGTTCCCCGGAGCGGCCAGGATCGCGTTGATGGCAGGTGCGGTCGCTCCAGCCGGAACCATCTCGTCGACGGATGGCGGTGACACGTCGACATCCTCGCACGTGGCCGGCGGTCCCTTGCGATGACGAAACCGACCTCAGCGTGTGTCTCCTCTTCGGTAGCCAGCTACCCTGGGACGACGCGTCCTCGAGGATGCGCGCTCCGGCCAGGTAGCTCAGTTGGCAGAGCACGCGGCTGAAAACCGCGGTGTCGGCAGTTCGATTCTGCCCCTGGCCACTCAGTTCAGGATCTCGCGGCTCCGCACCTCGGCCCAGTGCGTGAGCACTCCCTGGTAGACGTCGGCGGCCCTGGGGTACTCCCCCGCTTCCAATGCCTCGAGCGCATCGTGGATGTCGCGGGCCGAGTGGTCGTCGTCGAGTTCGTCCCACCGCTGGAAGTCACAGAGCTCCGCGTAGTCGAGCTCGATCACCGAGGCCGGGTCGAACTGCACCATCCACTGGTGCAGATCCAGGATCAGGTCGCCGATCGGGCCGAGGTCGCTCCGGCGCAGCGGCGCGATCGCCTGCTCCGCGCGCCTGATGGCCCGCCGCGTGGTCGTTCGGTATCGCAGCCGCCATCGGCCGTGCACGTCCTCGACGATCTCCCGCTCGTCGTCGCGGAAGAGCACGAACCAGCGGATCGGCACGTGCCATGGGCTCTGGTGGCAGAACGCAATCGCGGACGGGTCGCGACGCCGCAGCCGCGCCAGGTCCCTCGCGGCCCGTCGGCCGTCCTTCTTCGGCACGAACTGGTCCCACAGCTCGACCGGCCGCGTCTCGCGGAACGAGACCATCGCGGCGAGCACCCGCATCCGGATGCGCCGGGGACTGATCAGGGTGCGTCCCTCGACGTGCAGCACGTCGGCCGTGTCCTCCTCCGCCGGAGCCAGCACGCCGAGGCTGCCCACGGTGCGACGGTCGGCGTAGCGCGGGCGGAACGAGGGCATCTGGAGCCCGCGCAGCAGGTAGCGCTCCCAGTGCAACTGCTCGCTGCGCTCGAACGCATCGAGCGGTTGATAGACACGGAGGAACGCGCTGGGCACCATATGCGGTCGAGTCTACGAGGTGTCGCCTTCCCCTATGCTCTCGGCGTCCGATGCAGGGAACTCGAGGGGGAACCGCGTGGCGTCCGAACCAGCCCACCGGCGTGGAACGGAACCGCTGCGCGTGCTGGCCCCCGACGGCACGGCCGTGGACGATCCCGACGTCGGTCTCGAGCCCGACGAGCTCCGCGCGATGCTCCGCTGGATGCTGCTGGCACGGCGTCTCGACCGCGAGTGCATCGCCCTGCAACGCCAGGGCGAGCTGACCGTCTACCCGGGGTTCGAGGGCCAGGAAGCCGCCCAGGTCGGCAGCGCGATGGCGCTCGGGGCCGACGACTTCGTGTTCCCGACGTTCCGTGAGCTGGCGTCGGCGATCGTGCGGGGCGTGGACCCGGTGCAGTACCTGGCCTATCACCGTGGCACCTGGCACGGCGGTCCCTACGACCCGCGCGCCACGCGGTTCGGTCCGATCTGCATCCCGGTCGCCACCCAGATCGCGCACGGCGTGGGCTACGCGATGGGGCTGGCGCTCGACGGCGCCCGTGCCTGCTCGCTCTCCTACTTCGGCGACGGTGCCACGAGCGAGGGCGACTTCCACGAGGCGGCGAACCTCGCGGGTGTGTTCGGCGCCCCGGCGATCCTGTTCTGTCAGAACAACGGATGGGCGATCAGCGTGCCCACCGATCGCCAGTCGGCGGGAGAGATCTGGACGCGAGCCGAGGGCTACGGGTTCCCGGGGGTGCGCGTCGACGGCAACGACGTGCTCGCCGTCTACCGGGTCACCCGCGAGGCCGCCGCGCGCGCCTACGCGGGCGAGGGCCCCACGCTCATCGAGGCGATGACGTACCGCATCGGAGCGCATTCGACGGCCGACGACCCCGGGCGCTACCGCGACGACTCCGAGGTCGACGCCGCCCGAGCCTCCGATCCGATCGTGCGGTTCCGCGCATGGCTCGAGTCCGAGGGTCACGTCGACGGAGACGCCATCGCCGCGTGGGACGAGGAGATCGAGGCCGAGGTGCTCGCGGTGCGGGACGGGGTCGTTTCGCAGGCGGCGCCGCCGGCCGAGTGGATGTTCGACTGGACCTACGCGGACCCGCCCGCGGAGATCGACGAGCAGCGCCGCGAGGTACTGCGTGGCTGACGTGACGATGGTCGCGGCCCTCAATCAGGCGCTCCGAGACTCGCTGCGCACCGACGACCGGGTACTGGTCTTCGGCGAGGACGTGGGCCGTTCGGGGGGCGTCTTCCGGGTGACCGAGGGGCTCCAGGACGAGTTCGGCGACCGCCGGGTCTTCGACACCCCCATCAGCGAGGCGGCCATCGCGGGCGCGGCCGTCGGCCTGGCGTTCGCCGGGTGGCGCAGCGTCGTCGAGATGCAGTTCGACGCGTTCAGCTACCCCGCGCTCGAGCAGATCGTCGACCACGTCGCGAAGATGCGGGAACGCACCCGAGGCCGGGTCGACATGCCGATCACGATCCGCATGCCGGCGTTCGGCGGCATCCGAGGGAAGGAGCACCACGGCGAGAGCCCGGAGACCTTCTTCGTGCACACGGCGGGCTTGAAGGTCGTCACGCCGTCGACGCCGGGCGACGCGTACCGACTGATGCGGCTCGCGATCGCCGACCCCGATCCGGTGATCGTGCTCGAGCCGAAGGCTCGCTACTGGGCCAAGGCCGACGCCCGCCTCGATCTCGACGGACCGGGCATCGGCGAGGCGTCGGTCGTGCGCGAGGGCGATGCGGTCACGATCTTCACGTACGGCGCCATGGTGGCTCGCTGCCTCGAGGCGGCCGACGCCCTCGATGAGCACGGCGTGTCCGTGCGGGTCGTCGACCTCCGCAGCTTGTCGCCCCTCGACACGGAGACGATCGCGCGATGCGTCCGCGAGACCGGACGAGCGGTCGTCGTGCACGAGGCGCCTCGCACGCTCGGGCTCGGCGCCGAGGTGACGGCGCGTATCGTCGAGGAAGCGTTCGATTTCCTCGAGGCACCCGTGCGACGGGTGACCGGGTACGACGTGCCCTATCCACCGGCGGCGCTCGAGCACCGCTACCTGCCGAGCGAGGATCGCATCGTCGGGGCCGTGCGCGAGGTGGTCGGGTACTGATGGGCGGCGCGGAGCGCGTCTTCGCGATGCCGGACCTGGGCGAGGGCCTCGAGGAAGGCGAGATCGTCGAGTGGCTCGTCGCCGAGGGCGACGAGGTCGCCCTGAACCAGCCCCTGGTCGAGGTGGAGACGGCGAAGGCCACAGTCGAGATCCCCTCGCCGTTCGCGGGCGTGGTGGCTGCGCTGCACGCCGAGATCGGGTCGAGCGTTCCCGTCGGTTCGCCCCTGGTGACGTTCTCCACGTCGTCCGGCGGGCCGGGCGGCGGCCCGTCGTCCGGCCCGCCTCGCGCAACGCCCCCGGTGCGCAAGCTCGCCAAGGAGCTCGGGATCGACCTGGCATCGGTCGTCGGCACCGGGCCCGACGGGCGGGTCACCGACGACGACGTCCGGGCGACGGTGGGCCCGGCCCCCAAGGCCGTTGGGACGGTCCGGGCGGCGGTCGCGGCGAACCTGGAGCGACAGGCGTCGATCCCCCAGGTGACCACGTTCCGCACGATCGACTGCTCGGCCCTCGAGGCCTTCCGCGCCCGGCTGGAGCTCTCGCCGCTTCCCGTGGTGGTGGCCGCGCTGTGCCGGACGCTCGCCGCGCATCCGGCGCTCAACGCGGCCTGGACGGGCGAGGGCATCGAGGAACGCCCCGACGTGCACGTCGGAGTGGCGGCCGACACCGAACGAGGCCTGGTCGTGCCGGTGCTGCGAGATGCCGCGGGGCTGGGCATCTCGGCGATCAGTGACGGGATCGCGCGCCTCGCGGAATCGGCACGGGCCGGCTCCCTCACGCCCCGGGAGCTCACGGGAGCCACGATCGCCGTGAGCAACACGGGCAGCTATGGCAGCGAGTCGGGCACGCCGATCCTGTCGCCCGGCACCAGCGTGACGCTCGCCCTCGGCGTGATCGAACCCCGGGCTCTCGTCGTCGACGGCGAGGTCGTCGCCCGCCCGGCGTGCACGGTGAGCTGTACGTTCGACCATCGGGCGCTCGACGGGGCCACGGTGGGCCGGGCGATCACCGACCTGGTCGGGACCTTGACGTCCCTCGAGCGACTGGAAGGCCTGCCGAGATGAAGATCGTGTCCCTGTTGCCGTCGGCCACCGAGATCGTCTACGCGCTCGGCCACGGCGACGACCTGGTCGGGGTGACCGACGAGTGCGACTTCCCGCCCGACGCCGTGACGAAGCCGGTCGTGTCCCGCAGCGCGCTTCCGCAGGGCCGACCGCTCACGTCGCGGGAGATCGACGCCGCGGTGCGGGAGCGCATGGACGCCCGGGAGCCCCTCTACGTGCTCGACACCGAACTGATCCGGCGCGAACGGCCCGACGTGATCCTGACCCAGGACCTCTGCCGCGTCTGTGCCGTGCCGGCCGGCCACGTGGACCAGGCCCTGGAGCGGCTAGGCCTCACCGACGAGACGACGGTCGTCTCGCTCGACCCGAACACGCTCGAGGAGGTGATCGCGCAGACCGAGACCGTGGGACGCGTGCTCGGCGCCGAGGACCGGGCCTCCGAGCTCACGACGGCGCTGCTCGGGCGGATCACCGCCGCGAAGCAGACGGCGATCAGGCTTCCGACGGTGAACGTGTTCTGCATGGAGTGGGCCGAGCCGCCGTTCGTCGCCGGGCACTGGGTGCCGGAGATGGTCGAGGCGGTCGGCGCGACGAACCTGCTCGGGGCGAAGGGGGAACCCTCGCGCATCGTCACCCATCGCGAGATCCGCGACGCGAACCCCGAGGTGCTGATCTACATGCCGTGCGGCTACTACCTCGAGGAAGCCGAGGCGGAAGCCGAGCAGATCCTCGCCCACCCCGAGATCGCCGACACGCCAGCGCTGCGAAACGGGAACGCCTTCGCGGTCGACGCGACGTCGTTCTTCTCCCGGCCCGGACCCAGGATCGTCGACGGACTCGAGATCCTCGCGTGGGCAGTGCATCCCGAGGCCTACCCCGAGCCCCCACCCGGCTCGATCACCCGGGTGTGAACCCGGAACATCCCGCCCCTCGGCGAGGGTTGAGGCAGGACATGACCCGGACCCCCGTGCGACGCGGCGTGTTGTCGACGAGCGTCGGCACGCATCGGGGCGCGTTCACGGCGCTCGACTGGGCGCTGTTCGGTTCGATCGGTCTGATCTGGGGTTCGTCGTTCCTGCTCATCGCGCTGGGCCTCGATGCGTTCGAGCCGGGACTCATCACCTGGCTCCGCGTGCTGTTCGGCGCCGCGACGCTCTGGACGATGCCCGCTTCCCGCACGCGCGTCGCGCGCGAGGATCGCGCCCGCCTCGTCGCGCTCTCGTTCCTGTGGGTCGGCGTGCCGTTCACGCTCTTCCCGCTGGCGCAGCAGTGGATCACGTCGGGGCTGACCGGGCTGCTGAACGGCTCCCTGCCGATCTTCGCGACCACGATCGGGGCGATCATGCTGCACCGGCTTCCCGGGCGCGCACAGACGACCGGTCTCGTCGTGGGATTCGCCGGCGTCAGCGCGATCGCGGCTCCATCGCTCGCCGAGGGCTCGAACGAAGCCCTCGGCGTCGTCCTCGTGCTCGTCGCGGTCGGCTGCTACGGCGTGGCGATCAACATCGCCGCGCCGCTCACGCAACGGTACGGGTCGCTGCCGGTGATGGCGCGCATGCTGGCCCTCGCCGTCGTGTGGACGGCGCCGCTCGGCGTCGCCGGGCTGACCGGGTCCTCGTTCGCGTGGGGACCGCTCGTCGCGATCGCGGCGCTGGGCGCCCTCGGCACCGGGCTCGCGTTCGTGCTCATGGGCACGCTGGTCTCACGGGTCGGGTCGTCGCGCGCGTCGTTCGCGACCTACCTGATCCCGGTCGTCGCGCTGGTCCTGGGGGCCGTGTTCCTGGACGAGAACGTGCGAGCGCTGTCGATCGCGGGCATCGTGCTTGTGATCGCCGGGGCGATGCTGGCCTCCCGCAAGGAACGCGACCCGTGAACGAGCCGGACGAGGCCCCGATCCTCGAGTTCGACCCCACTCCGACGGCGGTGATCGAGCCCGGCGAGGTGATCGAGCCGATGTCGATCGCGCCGCACGCCGTGCTCTGCTTCTTCCAGGACGTGATCGCCGACGTCAGGGAGCGCTACGGCGGACGGGTCGTGGACCACGTGGTGAGCGAGATCGGACGTAACCCGATCTACGAGATCGACTACGGGGGCAGCCGGCTCGTCGTGATGCACCCGGGGGTGGGGGCACCGCTCGCCGCCGGGTTCCTCGAGGAGCTGATCGCGCGCGGATGCCGCACGTTCGTCGCCTGCGGAGGAGCCGGGGTGCTCGTGCCGGACGTGGCGCTCGGCCATGTGATCGTGCCGGCCGCCGCGGTCAGGGACGAGGGCACCTCGTACCACTACCTGCCGGCGGCGCGCACGGTCGAGGCGGCGGCGGCGGCCGTCGACGCGATCGTGGCGACGGCCGAACGACACGGCGTCGCGCACGTGGTCGGGTCGACCTGGACGATCGACGCGCTCTATCGCGAAACGAGAGGCAAGGTCGACGCCCGGGTCGCGGAGGGGTGCCTCACCGTGGAGATGGAGGCGGCCGCCTTCTTCGCGGTCGCGGCGTTCCGAGGCGTCACGTTCGGGCAGGTCCTGTATGCGGGTGACGACCTGTCGGGCGACGCGTGGGACGAGCGTGGGTGGGACGAGCACACGTCGGGCCGAGAGACCCTGTTCCGCATCGCCGCCGAGGCCGTGCTGTCCCTGCCCCCCGATCCGCTCCCCACGGCCGGTCCACACGGCTGAGGGTCGGCCGTTCGACTATCCTGCGCGACGATGGCGACCGAGGCGACGATCGAGGGGCGGACCTACCGGCTCGTGCGCCCGGTCGCCGTGTTCGCGCTGAGCGTCGTCACCCTCGGCCTCTACTGGTTGTTCTGGTACTACCGGACGAACGACGATGTGCGCATGTACCTGCGCAACTACGCGATCCGGCCGCTCGTCGCGACGCTCGCCATCGTCGGGCAGCTCCTCGCGGCACCGCTCGTGGTCATCGCGGTGCTGACGGATCTGTGGTGGCTGCTCGCGGTCGCCGGTCTGCTCGTGCTGATGGGGTGGGTCGGCTTCCTGCATACGACTCGACGGGTGGCGGCCGCGCAGGAACAGGCCGGGGTCGACCCCTCGTCGACGGGGCTCGCGCTGCTGCTCTACGTCGTCGCGGCGTTCCTCGCCGGCTCCTACCTGCAGGCGGGGCTGAACCGGGCATGGACCCGGGCCGCGGGCGCGGAGCGGGAGCGGCTCGCTGCCGCCTCCGCGGCGGCGCCGGAGCGGGCGCCCTCGCACCCGTTCCCACGGCCGGCGCCGACGGAGACCAACCTCGTGAGCCCCGCGGATCTCGGCTCGCGCGTCACGTTCCAGTTCGAGCTGCCCAACGGATTCACGACCGAGGCCGTCGGGGTCCTCGAACGGTGGGATCCCGAGGCCGAGACGTACTTCGTTCGGAAGAAGGACGGCACCGAGGTCCGCGTGCCGGCTCGCGGCGTCCGCTACGGCAAGGTGATCCCTACCCGGCCGACACCCTCCGCGACGAGCTGAGCCGGAGACATCCGACCCGACCAGGAGGCGACGACCCATGTCCGACGATCTGCCGACCTCGCTCATCAGGCTGCGCCTGGGCCAGGAGGACGCCCACTACGGGGGCAACCTGGTCGCCGGGGCCACCCAGCTGAGGATCGTAGGCGACCTGATCACCGAGCTCGCGATGCGCTACGACGGCGACGAGGGGCTGTTCCGCGCCTACGAGACCGTGGAGTTCCTCGCTCCCCTGTACGCGGGCGACTGGATCGAGGCCCGGGGGAAGATCGTGAGCGTCGGGGCCAGCTCGCGCCGATGCGAGTTCGAGGTCCACAAGGTCGGTGGGGCACGCACCGACGTCAGCGAGAGCGCGGCGGAGTTCCTCGACGAGCCGATCCTCACGCTGAGGGCCGTCGGCACCACCGTCGTCCCCGCGGAGCATCAGCGCTTCCCGCACTAGCCGGTCTGGACGAAGTGGGGGGCTACGAGGCTTCCTCGAGGCCATGGAGGACCTCGAGCAGCTCGTCGACGTTGAACGGCTTCGGCATGTAGGCATCGGCGCCGAGCTCGGCCGCCTTGGCCCGATCGCGCAACGATGACAGGGCGCTCACGATCACCACCCGCGGACGCTGGTCGTCGGGGAGCTTCAGCATCTCCTCCAGCACGCTCCAGCCGTCCATCGTCGGCATCATGATGTCGAGCACCATGAGCCCGGGGCGATGCTCAGAGATCTCCGCGAGCGCCTCCGCGCCGTTGTTCGCCGAGTACGTCGTGTACCCCTCGGCCTCGAGGCTGAACTGCAGGACCCACACGACCTGCGGCTCGTCGTCGACGACGAGCACGGCCGGCAGCGAGGACGCTGGGGGGCTCTCGTTCTGCATCGTGTACGAGGTAACGGTCGCTCCGCCTCCGACTGAAGCGATCGCTCGGGCGATTCCGTGAGGGCCGGAAGTCGGGGCCGAGTGCCGATCGGTCGCGATCCCGGGGGATGCCGGAGTAGTCAGGCCGGCCTGCCGAGTTCCGCGTACGTCGAGGGACGCGCCTGGTCATACCACGCGCACGCCGGAACCGGCGACGACGCGGCCGATGCGGAAGGCCGGCGCCGGACCCGGGACCGAGAGCACGCGGTCCGCATCGTCGGGGGCGACGACCAACACCATGCCGAGCCCCATGTTGAAGGTGCCGAACATCTCGTCGTCGGAGGCACCGGCGGCCGCCTGCACGAGGCCGAACACGGGGTGCTCGGGCCACGAGCCGCGTTCGATCTCCGCCCCGAGGCCCCCGGGGAGCGCCCGGGGGACGTTCTCGTGGAACCCGCCCCCCGTGATGTGCGCGGCTGCGTGCAGCAGACCGTTCCGACCGAGCGTGAGCACGTGCGGGGCGTGGATCGCGCAGGGTTCCAGCAGCTCGTCGGCGAGCGTGCGCCCGCCGAGCTCGGACGGCGCGTCGTCGAGCGCGAACCGGCCCAACACGGCCTGTCGCACCAGCGAGTAGCCGTTCGCGTGCAGCCCGCTCGACGCGAGCCCGATGAGCACGTCGCCCTCGCTCACGCGTGCCGGCCCGAGCGCCGCCGCCTCGTCGACGACGCCGACGCAGAACCCCGCGAGGTCGAATCGATCGTCGAGCATCGTGCCGGGGTGCTCGGCGGTCTCGCCGCCGAGCAGGGCGCAGCCCGCGAGTCGACATCCCTCCGCCACGCCCGCCACGAGCGACGCCACCCGTTCGGGCTCGACCTTGCCGACGGCGAGGTAGTCGAGGAAGAAGAGCGGCTCGGCGCCCGTGCACACGACGTCGTCGGCGCACATGGCGACGAGGTCGATGCCGACGGTGTCGAGCCGGCCGGTCATTCGAGCGATCTCGAGCTTGGTGCCGACGCCGTCGGTCGCGGCGGCGAGCAGCCTGCCCCCTCCGATGCGGAACAGCCCCGCGAACCCGCCGACCCGCTCGGCGACCTCTGCGCGGCTCGCCCGCCCGGCGAGGTCGCCGATCAACGAGACGGCCTCGGAGGCCGCCTCGACGTCGACCCCGGCGCGCCGGTAGGCGTCATGCACCGCGCGATGCCTTTCCGACCCTCATCGCTCGGTGCCTCCGCGACATCCATCGGCGCGGCCCGTCGGGCGATGTCATCTCATCCCGTCGGCAGTCGGAGCTGATCCTCGAGCACGAACTTGCCGGTCTGCTCCGGCACGTCGATCGGGTACTCGCCGTCGAAGCACGCGCGGCAGAACGACTCCTTCTGGCCTCCGGCGGCCGCCACCATGCCCTCGAGCGAGAGGTAGCCGAGCGAATCGGCGCCCACGTAGGCCCGGATCTCCTCGACCGTGAGATCGGCGCCGATCAGCTCCTGCCGGGTCGGCATGTCGATGCCGTAGAAGCACGGCCACTGCAGGGGGGGGCACGTGATCCGGAGATGCACCTCGGTCGCGCCGACCTCGCGGAGCGCCTGCACGATCTGCTTCGTGGTCGTGCCGCGAACGATCGAGTCGTCGACCACGATGAGGCGCTTGCCCCGGATCGAGTCGGGGAGCGGGTTCAGCTTCAGCTTGACGCCGAGGTCTCGCAGGGTCTGCGACGGCTGGATGAACGTGCGTCCGACGTACTGGTTCTTGTACAGCCCGTCACCGTAGGGGATGCCGCTGACCTCGCTGTAGCCCTGGGCGGCCGAATGGCCGGTCGTCGGCACGGCGATCACCATGTCGGCCTCCACCGGGTGCTCGTTGGCGAGGTGACGCCCCATCTCCCGGCGGGACTCGTGCACCGTGGCGCCGCCCAGGCGTGAATCGGGTCGCGAGAGGTAGACCGACTCGAAGATGCAGAGCGCGCGCTTGGGCGACTCCGCGAACCGCACGGAGCGCAGCCCGCGGTCGTCGAACCGGATCAGCTCGCCGGGCTCGACGTCGCGGACGAACGACGCGCCGACGATGTCGAGCGCACACGTCTCGCTCGCCACGACGAACCCGTTCGGGAGACGGCCGATCGACAACGGACGCACGCCGAAGGGGTCCCGGGCCGCGTAGACGCTGCGCTCGTCCATCATCACGAAGCAGTAGGCCCCCCGCAGGCCCGGGAGCACGCGCATCGCCGCCTCTTCGAGACCGCCGTGCACGGCCATCTCGTTCGCCATCAGCGTCGTGACGATGTCGGAGTCGGTGGTCGCCGTCGCTCCCTGCCGCGTGACGAGCTCCACCAGATCCCGGGTGTTCACGAGGTTGCCGTTGTGACCCAGGGCGAGGGAATGAGCGCCGTCGGTCTTGAAGACGGGCTGGGCGTTGTCCCAGGTCGTCGAGCCAGTCGTCGAGTAGCGCGTGTGCCCGACCGCGAGGTCGCCGTGCAGGGTGGTGAGCGTGGCTTCGTTGAACACCTGGCTCACGAGGCCGAGGTCCTTGTAGACGAGGATGTTGTGCCCGTCGCTGACCGCGATGCCGGCGGATTCCTGACCCCGGTGCTGCTGGGCGAAGAGCCCGAAGTAGGTGAGGCGTGCGACGTCGTCGCCGGGTGCCCACACGCCGAAGAGCCCGCACTCCTCCTTCGGTGACTCGGCGCCCACGAGGTCTTCAGTGTAGCGGGGTCACAGGAGCGAGCCCTCGAGCCGGAGCAGGGTCTCCTTCCTCGAGAGCCCACCCGCGTACCCCGTGAGCGATCCGTCGGCCCCGACGATGCGGTGGCAGGGCACCACGATCGGGATCGGGTTCGATCCCAGGGCCCGCCCCACCGCCCGTGCCGCGTGGGGGCGATCGATGCGAGCCGCGATCTCTCCGTACGTGGCGAGCTCTCCGAAGCCGACCCGGCTCGTGGCACGGAGCACCTTCTGCGCGAACGGGCCGCTCAGCCGGCGATCCAGGCGCAGCTCGAAGCCGTGCCGTTGCCCACGGAAGTACTCCTCGAGCTCGCGCCTGGCCTCGTCGGTCGGCGCGGCGGCCACCAGCACCCGAGGCGAGACCTCTCGCGCGAGGCGCGCGACCACGCGATCGCGGTACTCGTCGTCGAAGGCGATCGCGACGAGCCCCTTCGGCGTGACCGCCACGAGGAGCTCACCGACGGGCGAATCCATCGTCGCGAGCGCCACGTCGGCGAGGTCCTCGGCGGCGGCGCGGTCGGCGAGTCGCGCCGCGGCCGCCCGCGATGCGGCATCCGCCTCGCGCGCCGGTGCGAGTCGCTTCAGGTCGTTCGGCTTCATGACATCAGCTCCCTCAGTCGCTTCATGCCCTGGTACACGTTGGCGCGCGCGGCCTGCTCGGTGCCACCCATGAGCGTGGCGACCTCGTCGTAGGGACGATCGAGCACGTGGCGGTGCACGACCGCCACCCGCTGACGTGCCGGCAGCGAGCGGACCGCCGCCCACAGCGGATCGTCGGGGTCTACGGTCTCGGACTCGGGCGCGGAGGTGACCTCCTCGGGCAGGTGGTCGATCGGGATCGCCCGGCGGTTCGCCCCGCGATGGTGGTCGATCGCCTTCCGGCTCGCGATCGCCAGGACCCAGCGATCGAGCCGTCCCGGATCGCGCACGCGCGGGTACGAGCGCAACGCCGCGAGGAACGTCTCCTGGAACACGTCGTCGGCGTCCAGCGGGCCGACCGCCACCGAGAGGAACCGGTACACCGTGGCGCGGTTCGCCTCGAGGAACTCGTGGAACGGCGGTTTCGCCGGACCCGTGTCGCTCACCCGCGCTTCCTCGGCCACCGTCCGGCACGATCGCGCCGCCGCCCCGGCCGTGCGGTCATCGCCTGGCGCGCTCGACGCACCCGTTCCACCCGGGAACGGTGACCGTGTTCCACCATGCGTCGAGCCCATGCGTCGTCTTCGATCGGGCGCATCGTCCTCCTCCTCCTCCTGCATCCGCTGTCGAAGGAACGACGCACGAAACCCGCGGGACGTGAAAGAGGCACGCGACTCACACCGCGCCGAGCAGGGCGGGCAGCTTCCGATGGTCGTCGATCACGTGATGGGCTTCGGGCCCGGCCTCGGGCGACCGGTCGTGGAACCCGGTGAACCGGACGGCGATCATGCCGAGGGCGCGTGCGCC
>DASZOO010000100.1:0-11596 GCA_035550775.1 Actinomycetota bacterium
TGCGCCAGCGGAAGCCGGTCGACGAGTGGCGACTCGTCACCGTGCTCGGGCGCATCCTGGCCGCGGGCGTGGCCCTCGTCGTCATCGCGGTGGTGGTGTTGATGGTGGTCTCGGCGAACGCGCGTGAGCCGGAACCACCACCACCGACGATCTGGTGCAAGACGCCGGAGGGCTGGTTCGACTGCTGGCGGGCGACGACGCCGGACGGGCCCTGACCGCCGATCTCGCGTCCCGGTGCCGACGGGGGAGCGGGTAGCATTGCGCGCCATGGCGAGCTTCGACGAGACGAAGGTCGAGCAGGGCGTGCGGCTGATCCTCGAGGGCATCGGCGAGGACCCCGAGCGCGGCGGGCTGAAGGAGACGCCCTCGCGGGTCGCGCGCATGTTCCGTGAGATCGCCGGGGGCGTCGGCGAGGATCCGACCGGCATCGTCACGGTGGTCGAGGGTGCGGACTTCGACGAGATGATCATGGTCCGCGACATCCCGCTCTACTCGATCTGCGAGCACCACCTGATCCCGTTCAACGGGCGCGCCCACGTCGCGTACGTGCCGAACAAGGCGGGTCAGATCACTGGGCTCTCGAAGATCGCGCGGGTCGTCGACGTGCTCGCGAGGAAGCCCCAGGTGCAGGAGCGACTCACGACCGAGATCGCCGACACGATCGAGCGAGCGCTCGAGCCACGCGGGGTCTTCGTCGTGATCGAGGCCGAGCACCTGTGCATGACGATGCGCGGCATCAAGAAGCCCGGTGCGGTCACCGTCACCTCGGCGGTACGGGGCCTGTTCCGCACCGACGCGCGAACGCGCCAGGAGGCGATGAACCACATCGGCATGCGGTGAGGCTCATCCGCCGGGAGGCGCCATGGCCGAGTCCAGCTCCTCTCGCTCCTGCGAGCGCTGTCGCCGGTCGACCAGCACCCCGATCGGCACCGTGAGGATCCACGAGAGCAGCGCCGCCGTCGGACTCCAGAGGAACGCGATCGGTATCGACAGCAGGAACAGCACGACGGGTGTGGTCGATTGGATCATGCCGTAGCGATACGAGGACTCCGACATCGGCTTCGTGAGCAGTCCGGCTCGATGAGCGTGTCGGAAGATCACCGATTCCAAGCCGCTGATCATCGCCAGCGTGATCGCGAAGATGGCGACGCTGACCGGGTTGCGCTCGTACTTGCCGACGAGCTCGGTCGGGAACGGAAGGAACGCCACGAAGGCCAGATACAGAGGTTGAGCCCGATGAAGCGCCGATCGACCCGTCGCAGGGCCGCGAAGAAGGCGTGGTGGGTCATCCAGTACCTGCCGAGCAGCAGGAACGCGATGAAGAAGCTGAACAGCTGCGGCCCGAGGTCGTAGAGAGGGGTCCAGCAGCGAGTCCGGGTCGTCTTGGGGCCCCGCGAGCTCAGGCGCTTCGACCGAGACGATCAACAGGGTCATCGCGATCGCGAAGACCGCGTCGGTGAAGTAGGCGACCCTGTCGAAGGCTGCACCCTCGCCCTCCTCGTAGCTCCAGGTGCCTCGGCGCTGGCGTGAGACCGGGTGGCCGAGATCCTGGTTCGCTCCGTCGGTCATGAGCAGGATGCTGCCACGTCGATACCCGTGGCACGAGCGTGGGCATCGACGACCCGCGGCTACGATGGCCAGCGTGACCGGGACAGCCTGGCGATGCCGTGATCACACGTTCCCCCTCGGGCGACGCACGCTCGTGATGGGCATCGTCAACGTCACACCCGACTCCTTCAGCGACGGGGGCATGCTCTCCGGCACCGACGATGCGGTCGCCCACGGCTTGCGGCTGGCCGCCGACGGGGCCGACATCCTCGACGTGGGTGGCGAGTCGACCCGACCGGGCTCCGACCCGGTCCCCGTCGAGCAGGAGCTCGACCGGGTCGTGCCGGTGATCGCGGGGCTCACCTCGGCGGCGCCCGCGCACGTCGCGCTCAGCGTCGACACGCGCCGCCCCGACGTCGCGCTCGCCGCGATCGATGCCGGCGCCTCGATCGTGAACGACGTGACCGCTGCTCGCGACCCGGCGATGTTCGATGTGGTCGGCCGGTCGGGTGCCGGCCTCGTGCTGATGCACATGCTCGGCGAACCCAAGACGATGCAGGACGACCCCCGGTACGACGACGTGGTGACCGACGTGCGCGACTTCCTCGCCTCCCGACTCGGGGCCGCGGTCGCCTCCGGCATCCCGCGCGATCGCCTGTGCGTCGACCCCGGCATCGGGTTCGGCAAGTCCCTCGAACACAACCTCGCGCTGCTGCGGTCCATCGCGTCGTTCGAGGATCTTCGGGTGCCGGTGCTCGTGGGCGCATCTCGGAAACGGTTCATCGGCCAGCTCACCGACGTCGACGATCCCGCTGAGCGGGTCGAAGGAACCGCGGGCGCCGTGGCATGGTGCGCCGCCAACGGCGTCGACGTCGTGCGTGTGCACGACGTGCTCCAGATGTCCAGGGTCGTGCGGGTCGTGGACGCGATCGCGCGAGGGGCCGGGTCGTGACACGCCTGCCTCCCGCGCGGTCGGCGGAGACCTCGGCCGGGACGATCGCGTTCCTCGACGAGGGGCACGGGCCTCCGGTGCTGTTGCTCCACGGATTCCCCCTGTGGTCATGGCAATGGCGCGAGTACGTCCCGCTGCTGGCGGCCCGGTTCAGGGTGATCGCGCCGGATCTGCCCGGAGCGGGTCGCTCGGTTCCGGCCGAGCACGTGGCGCTCGATCTGACGACGCAGGCCGCCGGGGTGAGAGAGCTGCTCGCGGGTCTGGATATCGAGCGGTTCGCCGTCGTCGCGCACGGCGCCGGCGCGGGCGTCGCTCAGTTGCTCGCGCTCGGCGGCGACGGGGTCGACGCGATGGTGCTGCTCGACGCGGCGACGCTCGACGCGTGGCCCTCGGGCGGCGTCGCGTCGGCCCGAGCCCGGATCGAGTCCGAGGGCGCGACCCCCGAGCTCGTGCGCTCCCTGGTGCACGGCGCGATCGATGCTGGCGCGTTGCGACGAGATCGACTGATCGACGATGTCGTCGATGCCTACGCCGACCCCTACGCGACGGGCACGGGCCCCGCCCGGTTCGTGCGGGTGCTCGAAGGGCTCGACGGGTTCGGTCTCGCCGGACGGGAGGCCGAGCTCGGGGCGATCGAGGCGCCCGTGCTGATCCTGTGGGGCGAGGACGATCCCGTCTATCCCGCGGGCGTGGGCGAACGGCTCAACGAGGCGATGCCGTCGTCGACCCTCGGGCTGCTGCCGGGGTGCGGGCACTTCCTGCCCGACGAGGCCGCGGAGACCATCGGCCCGATGATCGTCGAGTACCTTCGGGCACGTTACGCGCACGCCCCACACGGCCACGGCGACCCGAACGCGGGCATCGTGATGCTGCAGCTGGAACGTCGTCCGCCCTGGCTCGACCTCGAGGAGGACGAGCGCGACGACTGGTTCCACGACGACGACGACGACGAGGAGGCACGCGGCCCATGACGACCGCACGACTGTTCCTCTCGGGTATCGCGGCGAGCGGACACCACGGCGCTCGGCCGGGCGAGAAGGACGAACCCCAGGACTTCGTGGTCGACCTCGACCTCGAGGTCGACGTCGGCGCGGACGACATCGAAGCGACCGCCGACTACCGGCGCGTCACCGAGACCGTGAGATCGGTGGTGGCGGGGGGGTCCTACGATCTGATCGAGGTGATGGCCCACGACGTGGCCGAGCGCGTGCTGACCCACGAGCACGTCGTTCGCGTGACGGCGGTCGTGCACAAGCCCTATGCCGCACGACGTCTGGAGATCGATGGGGTGGCGGCCGCCGTGACGGTTCCGGCCGACGGCCGGTGAGCGAGACCGCGTTCCTGGGTCTCGGATCCAACCTCGGCGACCGGCTCGAAACCCTTCAGGCGGCCGTCGACCTGCTCTGCGCCGAGCCCGGTCTCACGCCGACCAGGAGCTCGCGCGTGTGGGAGACCGACCCCGTCGGTGGGCCGCCGCAGCCCGACTTCCTCAACGTGGTCCTCCGCGTCGAGGTCGACCTGTCGCCCCAGGAGTTGCTCGCCGCGTGTCGCCGAGTGGAAGCCGCGCTCGGCCGCGTTCGCGATGTCCGATGGGGTCCTCGCACGATCGACGTCGACGTGCTCCTGATCGACGCGCTTACGGTCGACGAGCCCGATCTCACCGTTCCGCATCCCCGCATGCGCGAGCGCGCGTTCGTGCTGATGCCGCTGCTCGACGTCGAGCCCGACCCACTGCTGCCCGACGGCACGCGGCTGGTCGACGTGCCGCTCGGGCCCGACGCCGCTGGCGGCGTTCGGCCCGTCGCCCCGCCGCTCCGGGTGCGCTGAGCCTCCGGTCTCCGTCGCCCGAGTTGCGATACTCGCCGGTGATGGACATCTCGATCATCGGGGCCGGAAGCGCCGGCACGGCCGTCGCCGTGCTGTGGCAACGTGCGGGACACCGGATCGTCGCCGTCTCGGGCCGTACGGCGACCGTCGAGCGTGCTGGCCGACACCTCCCCGGCGTCCCGGTGCTCAGCGTGACCGAGGCCGCCCGCGAGGCCGAGCTCGTGGTGGTCGCCGTGCCCGACGACATGATCGCCGTGATCGTGCAGAGCCTCGCCGGCGCCGAGGTGGTCGCCTCGAGCTGGATCGCGCACCTCTCGGGCGCGACCCCGTTGTCGGTGCTCGACGCCGCTCGCGACTCGGGGGCGCGCCGGCTCGCGCTGCATCCGCTCCAGACGTTCCCCGACGTCGACGCCGCGGTCGAGCGCATCCCGGGATGCGTGGCCGCGGTCGGCGCCGACGACGACGAGGGGTTCTTCGTGGTCGAACGGCTGGCGGAGGATCTCGGCGCGCAGCCGTTCCGACTTCCGGATCGCCACCGCGCGATCTACCATGCGGCCGCGGTCTTCGCCTCGAACTACCTCGTCGCGGCCACGGGCGTCGCCGAGGTGCTGCTCGGCGAGGCCGGGGTGCCCGATCCGCTCGCCGCACTCGGTCCGCTGCAGCAGGCGACGCTCGCGAACCTGGCGCGGGTCGCCCCGACCGACGCTCTCACGGGGCCGGCCGTTCGCGGCGACGCGGGCACGATCGAGCGGAACCTCGAGGCCTTGGGTGCCTCGGCGCCGTGGGCCGTCGACGCGTACGTCGAGATGGCCCGCCTCGCCCTCGACCTGGCGGAACGAGGCGAGCGGCTGTCCCGGGAACGCCGGGCCGAGGTCGACCGGGTCCTCGCCCGATGGAGCTGATTCGGGACGCGGCCGCCCTGCGGCGCCGCATGGACGATCTGCGGGCCGGCGGGGGAACGGTCGCGCTCGTGCCGACGATGGGAGACCTCCACGGCGGTCACCGCTCGCTGATCAGCCGGGCCCGCCGGGAACACCCGGTCGTGTCGGTGTCGATCTTCGTCAACCCCCGCCAGTTCGGGGACGCGGCCGACTTCGAGGCGTATCCGCGGGACGAATCGCGCGACCTGGCGGCCTGTGAGGAGCTGGGGGTCGACGTGGTCTGGGCGCCGCACGTCGACGAGGTCTTCCCGCCTGGCCTCGAACTGCCCTCCCCCGACCCCGGGCCCGCCGGCGGCACCTACGAGGGGGCGGCCCGGCCGGGGCATTTCGAGGGCGTCCTTACGGTGGTCCATCGATTGTTCGACGTGTTCGGGCCGTGCGCAGCGTACTTCGGCGAGAAGGATGCCCAGCAACTCTTCCTGGTGCAACGCATGGTCGATCTCGAGCGCCTGCCCGTCGAGGTCGTCGCCTGCCCGACCGTGAGGGAGTCCGATGGTCTCGCGATGTCGTCGCGGAACGCGCGCCTGTCGCCCGACGAGCGAGAGCAGGCGGGGTGTCTGTTCCTCGCCCTGAGCGAAGCGGCCGAGCTCGCTCGCTCGGGGGAGCGAGATACGAACGTGCTGGTGGCCGCGATGGCGCGGGAGGTGGGGGCGACGCCGCTCGCTCGCCTGGACTACGCGGCCGTGATCGACGATCGCACGTTCACGCCTGCTGCTCGATTGGAGCCCGAGATGCCGGCCCGCGCGCTCGTCGCGGCCCGGTTCCCGTCGGCACGGCTGATCGACAACCTCAGGTTGTCGGCGCGCGACCGCGTCGGCGACGATGGACGGTGGCTCCGGCCGGAGCCGTAGGGCGGGAGGAAGGAGATCCGCGCCGTGCTGCTCGCCGCCGACGTCGGCAACACCGAGATCGTGCTCGGTGTCTTCCGGGGCGCCGAGCTGGAGCACACCTGGCGCCTGTCCACCCAGCCCGAGCGCACGCCGGACGAGCTCGCGCTCACGCTGTCCGGATTCCTCGCACAACGCGGCATGGCGTTCGAATCGCAGGTCACCGGGCTGGTGGTGGCCAGCGTCGTTCCCGACGTGACGGCCACGATCCGAGAGATGGCGACGCGGTACTTCCCGTTCGCGCCGGTGATCGTCGGCCCGGGTGTGAAGACCGGGGTGTCGGTCCTCACGGACAACCCACGTGAGGTGGGGGCCGATCGGGTCGTGAACGCCCTGGCCGCGTTCGCGCTGACCGGTGGCCCGGCGATCGTGGTCGACTTCGGGACCGCGACGAACTTCGACGTCGTGAGCGAACGGGGTGAGTTCCTGGGTGGTGTGATCGCGCCGGGCCTCCAGGCGAGCGCCGCCAGCCTGTTCTCGCGGACCGCACGGCTGACGAGGGTCGAGCTCACCGCCCCCGAGGCCGTGGTGGGCAAGAGCACCGTCGAGGCGCTGCAGTCGGGGTTGATCTACGGCACGGCAGGCGAGGTCGACGCGATCGTCACGCGCATCCGCGCCGAGCTCCCCGGAGCGACGACGATCGCGACCGGCGGCCTCGCCGCCGTCGTGACGCCCCACTGCGCCACGATCGACCGGATCGAGCCGTGGCTCACGCTCGTCGGGTTGCAGCTGGTCTTCGAGCGGAACGCGGTGACCGCCGATGAGTGACCGGGGGTGAGCCGGATCGGGCTCGCGCCGCGCGGCGTCTCGTAGCCGTCGATGGACCCCGCCGCGGTCGCGCTCGTCCTCGCGGCCGCGCTCCTCCACGCGGCGTGGAACGTGCGTCTGCACGGCGCCGACGATCGGGTCGCGGCGATGGCGACGGCGGGTCTCGTGTCGGGGGCCGCGTTGGTGCCGTTCCTCGTGTCCGACCCACCGCACGGACTGTGGGTCCTCGTGCTGATCAGCGGTGTGGCGGAGGGGGCGTACGGGCTCGCCCTGGCGGGCGCGTATCGGCGCGGTGAGCTGTCGGTCACCTATCCGGTCGGGCGCGGTTCCGCCCCGCTGATGGCGACGATCGCCGCCGTCACGGTGGTGGGGCAGCCGCTGTCGGCGCGCACGGTCGTGGCGGCCTCGCTCGTGGCGGCGGGTCTCGCGCTGCTGGCGTTCCGATCGCTTCGGCACGGCACCCTCGCGGCGACCGGACTCGCGCTCGTGGTCGGCGCCACGATCGCCACGTACTCGGTCGTCGACGCCCGGGCGGTTCGCGAGGGTGCGGCGCCGCTCGCCTACCTCGCCGGAACCCTCGGGCTCGAGGGGCTGCTGATGTCGGCGACCATGGGGTTCGACGTCGGCCGCCTGCGTGCGTCGCTCCGACCTGGAGCGGCCATCGCCCTGGGCAGCGTGGGGGCGTACGCCCTCGTCCTGTTCGCGTTCCGACTCGCGCCGGTCGGGCGTGTGGCGACCCTGCGTGAGGTCTCCGTCGTGTTCGCGGTCCTGCTCGCCCGTGAGCACCCGGGCGTGCTGGGATGGGCTGGCATCGGCGCGGTCCTGACCGGCGCCGCGCTCGCGGCCGTCTGACCACGGCGATATGCTCGCCGAACGCGCACGAGCCGAACGCGCACCGAAGGGGGACACGATGTCGGATGAGGTCGTCGGGGCGCTCAAGGACGTGCCGCTGTTCCAGGGCCTGTCCGACAAGGATCTCGCCAGGGTCGCGGCGATCTCGAAGGAGGTGTCCCATCCGGCGGGCAAGACCGTGCTCGAGGAGGATCACTCGGCGGTCGGCTTCCATCTGATCCTGTCGGGCGAAGCCGAGGCGGTCCAGGGGGGGAAGGCCGTCGGCACGATGCGTGCGGGCGACTACTTCGGTGAGATGTCGTTGATCGACGGGAAGCCTCGTTCGGCCTCCGTGCTCGCCAAGACCGATCTCCGAACCCTCGCGATCCCCTCCTGGAACTTCGAACGGCTCCTCGACCAGCACCCCGAGATGATGCGAGCGTTGCTCGTCGTCCTCTCCGAGCGCATCCGCCAGCTCCGCGACGAAGGCTGACCGTCACCGGCCCGGCACGACGATCCCGGATCGGTCCTAGCTCGCCGGGTCCTCGTTCGTCGCCTCGTGGAGCGTGATCACGAGATCCTGCAGACCCGTGCCTTTGGCGAGGAACCCTCGCGCGCCCGCCTCACGCGCCTCTCGCTCGACGCCGTCGTCCGCATGGGCCGTGAGGATCACGACCGGCAGGTCGGGCTTGGACTCGTGGATCCTCTTCATCGCGTCGATGCCGGAGAGATCGGGCATCGACAGGTCCATCAGCACGACGTCGGGCTCGAGTTCCTCGGCTTGGTCGCAGGCGGCGACGCCGCCGCCCGCTTCACCGGCGATCTCGATGTCGCCGACCAGGCGCAGGGCCGAGGTCAACGCCTTGCGGAACGCTGGGTGGTCGTCGACCACGAGCACCCGCACGTGCATCCCTCCTTCGATCGCCTGGGCGTTCTGCACGCGGATCCCCTCGGTCGTGCTCGCCGATGTTTGCACCCACAGCGGGCCGGATACGGCCCTCCAGCCCCTCGACGGGGGCCTATCCATGGTGAACCCAGCGGAGACCTCAGACAACGGGCCGGAAGGAGGACATTCTCATGGTCCGAACGGGGGATTCGAGGCATCCGTCGAAAGGGACCTAATCCTCCGGCTGAGAATGTCCGAACAACACGGTAGGACGACACGTCAGGAGTTGCCGGTGCTGTTCGAGGGTTACGAGGGGCCACGGGTATACTTCCTGTCAGCGGGCGCTGCGACCGGTCATCGGGGGCGGCGCCCGAGGCGGCTCGGGGGTAGGACGGGGTCCGTTGATCTCCGGTCGGGAACGGGAACGCGCGGATCGTGGCCCGGAGGGCGCTGAGATGTTCGAACGCTTCACCGATCGAGCCAGACGAGTGGTGGTCCTGGCACAAGAAGAAGCCAGGATGCTCAACCACAACTACATCGGCACCGAGCACATCCTGCTCGGCCTGATCCACGAGGGCGAGGGCGTCGCCGCCAAGGCGCTGGAGTCCCTCAACATCTCGCTCGAAGCCGTCCGTCAGCAGGTCGAGGAGATCATCGGCCAGGGCCAGGCGGCACCCACCGGACACATCCCGTTCACGCCGCGCGCGAAGAAGGTGCTCGAGCTCTCGCTGCGCGAGGCGCTGCAGCTGGGCCACAACTACATCGGCACCGAGCACATCCTGCTCGGCCTGATCCGCGAGGGTGAAGGCGTCGCCGCCCAGGTGCTGCAGAAGCTCGGCGCCGATCTCAACCGCGTTCGCCAGACGGTGATCCAGCTGCTCTCGGGCTACACGGGCGGCAAGGGCGAGACCACGCCCGGCGGAGGCTCCGGCGAGGGCCAGCAGAGCGGCTCGATGGTGCTCGACCAGTTCGGCCGCAACCTGACGCAGCTCGCTCGCGACGGCAAGCTCGACCCCGTGATCGGGCGTGAGAAGGAGATCGAGCGCGTGATGCAGGTGCTCAGCCGGCGCACCAAGAACAACCCGGTGCTGATCGGCGAGCCGGGCGTCGGCAAGACTGCCGTCGTCGAAGGCCTGAGCCAGGACATCATCCGCGGCGAGGTGCCCGAGACGCTCAAGGACAAGCAGATCTACACCCTCGACCTCGGGGCGCTCGTCGCCGGGTCGCGGTACCGCGGCGACTTCGAGGAGCGCCTCAAGAAGGTGCTGAAGGAGATCAAGACCCGCGGCGACATCGTGCTGTTCATCGACGAGCTGCACACCCTGGTCGGTGCCGGGGCGGCCGAGGGAGCGATCGACGCCGCGTCGATCCTCAAGCCGATGCTCGCCCGTGGCGAGCTGCAGACGATCGGCGCCACCACGCGCGACGAGTACCGCAAGCACCTCGAGAAGGACGCCGCGCTCGAGCGTCGCTTCCAGCCGATCGAGGTACAGGAGCCCAACGTCGCCCACACGATCGAGATCCTCAAGGGCCTGCGCGACCGCTACGAGGCGCACCATCGCGTGAACTTCACCGACGACGCGCTGGTCGCCGCGGCGAACCTGGCCGATCGCTACATCAGCGACCGGTTCTTGCCCGACAAGGCGATCGACCTCATCGACGAGGCCGGCTCGCGCATGCGCATCCGCCGCATGACCGCGCCCCCCGACGTGCGGGAGGTCGACGAGAAGATCGCCGACGTGCGGCTGCGCAAGGAGAGCGCGATCGACGGCCAGGACTTCGAGAAGGCCGCTTCGCTCCGGGACGAGGAGCGTCAGCTCCAGGACGAACGCGGCCGTCGCGAGCAGGCCTGGAAGTCTGGCGAGATGGACATCCTGAGCGAGGTCGACGAGGAGGAGATCGCCGAGGTCCTGAGCATCTGGACCGGCATCCCCGTCTTCAAGCTCACCGAGGAAGAGACCGAGAAGCTGCTCCGCATGGAGGACGAGCTGCACAAGCGCATCGTCACCCAGAACGAGGCGATCTCGGCGGTCTCCCGCGCGATGCGCCGTACGCGCTCGGGCCTGAAGGATCCGCGCCGCCCGGCCGGCTCGTTCATCTTCCTCGGCCCGTCGGGCGTCGGGAAGACCGAGCTTTCGAAGGCCCTCGCGGAGTTCCTGTTCGGCGACGAGGACGCGCTGATCCAACTCGACATGTCGGAGTACATGGAGAAGCACACCGTGAGCCGCCTGATCGGCTCGCCTCCGGGCTACGTCGGGTACGAGGAAGGCGGACAGCTCACCGAGGCCGTGCGCCGCAAGCCCTTCAGCGTCGTGCTCTTCGACGAGATCGAGAAGGCGCACCCCGACGTGTTCAACACGCTGTTGCAGATCCTCGAAGACGGCCATCTGACCGATTCCCAGGGTCACAAGGTCGACTTCAAGAACACGATCATCATCATGACCTCGAACCTGGGCACCCGTGACATCCAGAAGGGACCGGGCATCGGGTTCGCCGCCGCAGGCGACGCTGAGGTCACCTACGAGAAGATGAAGGACCGTGTGACCGAGGAGCTGAAGAAGAGCTTCCGGCCGGAGTTCATCAACCGTATCGACGAGGTCATCGTCTTCCGCTCGCTGACCCAGGAGGACGTGAAGAACATCGTCGACCTGATGATGAAGCGCGTGAAGGAGCAGCTGAAGGCCAAGGACATCGAGATCGAGCTGACCGACGCTTCCCGGGTGGTCCTGGCCACGGAGGGATACGACCAGGCGCTCGGCGCGCGGCCGCTCCGACGCACGATCCAGCGCCTCGTCGAGGACCCGCTCGCCGAGAAGCTGCTCTACAAGGAGTTCCGCGCCGGCGAGACGATCATCGTCGACGCCCGCGACGGCGAGATCGTCTTCGAGCACACGGGAGGCATGATGCCGCCCGACGTGCCACCGGTCGAGCTCGCCGGCTCACCCGAGTAGCCCCG
>DASZOO010000101.1:0-8317 GCA_035550775.1 Actinomycetota bacterium
CCGGGCGCCGGCATCGGGGTCGATGCGGATCACTAGCTCGTTGGGGCCGACGGCGGCGCCGTCGGGCACGTCGGCGAACAGCGGCGCCCGGCGGAAGATCACCCTCGTCTCGGTGACCCGGGCCCCCATCGCCTTGCCGGCCCGCAGGAAGAAGGGCACCCCCGCCCATCGCCAGTTGTCCACCCGCAACTCGAGGGCGGCGAACGTCTCGGTCGTGGATCCGCGAGCGACGCCCGGCACGTCCAGGTACCCGTCGTAGCGCCCCCGCACGTATCGGGAGGGGTCGGCGTCGGGGATCGCTCGGAAGACCTCCTGCTTCTTGTCCCGCATGAGCTCGGTGTCGAGCCCCGACGGCGGCTCCATCGCGAGCAGGGCCAAGACCTGCAGCAGGTGGTTCTGCACGACGTCACGAAGCGCCCCGACCGGGTCGTAGAAATGGCCTCGGTCCTCGACCCCGAAGTCCTCGGCCATCGTGATCTGCACGGCCGCCACGAAGTTGCGATTCCACAGCGGTTCCCAGATCGCGTTCGCGAACCGCAGGAAGAGGATGTCCAGCACCGGCTCCTTTCCCGAGAAGTGGTCGATGCGGTACAGCTGAGATTCGTCGACCAGCGAGAGCACCGTCGCGTTCAGCGCTCGCGCAGAGGCCAGGTCGTGGCCGAACGGCTTCTCGATGACGACGCGGGCGGCGGCGGTGAGGCCGGCATCGTGCAAGCCCTGCACCACGCGTTCGAACAGCGAGGGCGGGATCTCCAGGTAGAACGTCGGACGGCGAACCTCGCCCACGTGCGTCGCGAGCGTCGCGTAGGTCGCCGGATCGGAGTAGTCGCCGGCCACGTAGCTCAGCCGTGCCGCGAGGCGATCGAAGACCGTCTCGTCGATCGGCTCACCGGCCTCGTCGATCGAGGACCTGGCGAGCGCACGCAAGCCCTCGTCGGTCAGGTCGTCGATCGCCACCCCGACGATCGGACACCGGAGCTGCCCACGACGTTCGAGCCGGTAGAGCGAGACGAACGTCATCTTCTTCGCGAGGTCCCCGGTGATGCCGAACACGACCAACACGTCGGCCTCCACGCCCGAGCCGGCCTTCCGGGGCGCCTCAGCCACGGCTCTCCCGCGTGAAGCCGAGCAGCGCCCAGACGAACAACGCCGCTCCGAGCGGCACGAGGATGAGGCCGTAGATCAGGCTCGCGCCGATCGTGATCGATCCCAGGACCAGGAAGATCGGCCAGACCGTCTCGGCGGGGAACGGGCCGAGCACCTCCCCCGCCCGCTCCGCAGGATCGGCATCGGCGTCGTCCTCGGGCCGACGATCGCGCATCGAACCGTGCCGTATCGCGAACCAGGCGATGATCGCCGGTGTGCAGGCGAACGCGAGGAACAACACCGTGCCGACGGACTCGTAGGTGATGAACCAGTACACGACGCCCGCCAGGAAGGCGAACACGCCCAGCAGCACGAAGTAGCGGGTGGCGACCCTCACGGCGCCGACCCCGGGTGGTTGCGGTCGAACGCCGGCCGCACCGAGCGGATCTTCGGGAGCCGATCGAAGTTGTGCTCGGGCGGCGGCGACGAGGTCGCCCACTCGAGCGAGTACCCGCCCCACGGATCGTCGCCGGCCGGGCGCCGACGACGCAGCGACCGCCACACGTCCCCGAGGAACACCACCACGGCGACCGCCATCAGGTACGCCCCGATCGTGGAGACGAGGTTCGGCGTGTCGTAGCCGATGCCGCTCGCGTAGTCGACGTAGCGGCGCGGCATGCCGCGTTGCCCCAGCACGAACTGCGGCCAGAACGTCAGGTTGAAGCCCACGAACAGCAGGGCGAACACCGCGCGACCGAGCCGCTCGGACAGCATCGCGCCCGTCATCTTCGGGAACCAGAAGTAGATCGCCGCGAAGATGCCGAACACCGAACCGCCGAGCATCGTGTAGTGGAAGTGGGCCACGACGAAGTAGGTGTCGTGCGCTTGATAGTCGATCGGGGGTGAGGCGAGCATGACCCCCGTCACCCCGCCGATCAGGAAGTTCAGCAGGAAGCCGATCGAGAACAGCATCGGCACGGCGAACCAGATCTTGCCTCCCCACATCGATCCAACCCAGTTGAAGAACTTCACGCCGGTGGGCACGGCGATCAGCAGCGTCATCGCCGCGAAGAACGGGTTGTCGACGACCCCGGTCGTGAACATGTGATGGGCCCAGACACCGGTCGACAGCATGCCGATCGTGAGCGTGGCCAACAGGAACCCCGTGTAGCCGAACAGCGGCCGGCGCGAGAACACCGGGATGATCTCGGTGATCACACCGAAGAACGGCAGGATGAGGATGTAGACCTCGGGATGGCCGAGGAACCAGAAGAGGTGCTGGTAGATCGTCGGATCCCCACCCGCGGCGGCGTCGTACACGAGCCCGCCCAGCCGGCGGCCGATCAGCAGCAGAGTGAGCCCGGCGGCCGCGGGTGGGAACGCCACCAGTCCCAGGATCGCGACCACCACCATGTTCCAGGTGAATATGGGCATGCGCCACATCGTCATGCCGGGAGCGCGCATGAGGAACGCGGTCGTCAGGATGTTCACGCCGTTCATCACCGTGGAGATCGCGACGAGCACGATCCCGAGGATCCACAGGTCGGGCCCCACGCCCGGCGACAGTCGGATCTCCGAGAGCGGCGGATAGGCGGTCCAACCCATGGCGGCTGCCTGCCCGGCCGAAGCGACACCGGCCAGCAACACGAGGATGCCGCCCCCGATGAAGAAGTAGAACGAGGACAGGTTCAGCCGAGGGAAGGCCATGTCGGGCGCCCCCACCTGGAGCGGGATGAGGTAGTTGGCCAACCCCGAGGCGAACGGCGCCACGAACAGGAAGATCATCACGGTTCCGTGGATCGTGAACAGCGTGTTGTAGGTCTCGTTGGACACGATCTGGCGGCTGGGCTCCATGAGCTCGGTGCGCATCACCTCGGCGAGCGCACCGCCCACCAGGAAGAAGATGAACGCCGAGACGCAGTAGAGGATGCCGATGTTCTTGTGGTCGGTGGACACCAGGCGATGCACGATCCCGGGCGACGGACGCGGCGCAGGCGCCTGCGGGGGACGGTCGATCGTCGTGGTCACGCCGCCTCCTGCTGGAACCAGGCGTCGAACTCACCTGGGCTCACGACCTGCACCTTGAAGTTCATGTAGGCGTGGTTCAGCCCGCAGAACTCCGCGCAGTGGCCCTGGAACGTGCCCGCCTCCGTCGGCGTCACGTCGAACTCGAACGTGTGGCCGGGGATCGCGTCGTGCTTGTAGAGGAACTCGGGCACCCAGAACGCGTGGATCGTGTCGTTCGACGTCAAGGAGATCCTCACCGTCTCACCGAGCGGCAGCATCATCACCGGCTCGGCAGCCTCCTCACCGCTCGGAGGGCTCACGACGGTCACCCCCTCCGGATAGGCGAACCGCCATCCCCACGCGAACGCCTCGGCGCGCACGACGAGGTCGGGATCGGGCGAGATCGCCGTCACGCGATCGTCGGTCCTGATCGTGAGGGCGAACAGGACGACGACGATGACGACCGGCACGGCCGTGTAGACGACCTCCAAGGGGAAGTTCTCGGCTCGCTGGGACCCGAGGACTCCGGGTTCGTCCGAGCGCCGCCGACGGTACCGCACGAGGGACCACGCGATCAGCACGTACACGATGCCGGCGACCGGGATCGCCGCGACGAAGAAGAACTGCCAGATCTCGAACGTCTCCTGCGCCTGCTCGCTGGCTCCGCGAGGCATGCCGAACGACCCGGAGCAGGCACCGGCGAGCACGACGAGCATGGCGCACGATGCGAGCGTGCGGACCGGACGAGCGTGCCTCATGGCGATCGCACCTCGTCGGCCGCGTCGTGGAGCTCCTCGAAGCCTCCCTCGGCCGTCCGGCGTACCGTCATCGCGCCCGGGCGTCCGATCGGGTGTCGCGGCCGGTCGCGCAGGTCGCGACAGACGATGAACGTGATCGCGCCGGCGAGCGTGGGGAGCACGAAGGCCGACCAGCGCAGCACGGTGTTGAACGTGTCGACCTCGATCTGGAGGTACTTGGCGAGGACGTCGTTGCTGCCGGCGAGGAAGAGCACCACCATGAGCGCGACCCCGGCCGCTCCGAGTCCGCTCCGCACCGGGGCCTCGCGGGGCTTCTGCGCGAAGTTGTGCCAGGCGTGGTCTCCGGTGAACCTCGCCTCCACGAACGGCCACGCGGCGAGCAGCGTGAACATGATGCCCGGCACGACGATCGCCGGCAGGAACAGCTCGCCGATCGTGACGCCGAAGATCGTGAACTCCCAGTTCGGCCAGAGGCGCAGCAGGCCCTCGAGCCACCCCGCGTACCAGTCGGGCTGGCTGGGAGACGGCCCGGAGTACGGCACGTACGGGCCGTAGAACCACACCGGGTTGATCTGGAACAGTCCGCCGAGCAGCGTGAGCACGCCGAAGGTGACGAAGCCGAGACCGACCGACTTCAGGGCGAACTTCGGCCACACCGGCGTTCCGGTGACGGTGTCCTCGGTGCGTCCCGGCGCCTTGAACTGCGTGTGCGTCTGGTGCCACACGATGCCCAGGTGCGCGGACATCAGCCCGAGGATCGCCAGCGGCATCACGAAGATGTGCAACGCGAGCAGACGCGGCAGCAGCGCCGTGCCGGGGAACTCCCCGCCGAAGAACACGCTCGCGAGCCAGTTCCCGACGAAGGGGATGGACTGCGCGATCGAGTACGCGATGCGGAGCCCGACCCCCGAGAGCAGATCGTCCGGCAGGGAGTAGCCCGTGAAGCCCGCCGCGATCCCGCTGACGACCAGGCCCACGCCGAGGAGCCAGCTGATCTCCCTGGGCTTACGGAAGGCGCCCGTGAAGAACACCCGGAGCATGTGCGCGACGATGGCGGCCATGAACACCAGGGCCGACCAGTGGTGGGTCTGCCGCATCACGAGGCCGGCGCGCACCTCGAACGACAGCTGCAGCACCGAGTTGTAGGCGAGCGAGACCGGCCGGCCTTGCAGCGGCTCGTAGGGACCCCGGTAGGTGGTCAGCTCCGGTGAGGCCACGTAGAACAACGCCAGGAACGTCCCCGTGAGCACCAGCAGGATGAAGCTGTAGAGCGCGAGCTCCCCCAGCATGAACGACCAGTGGTCGGGGAAGACCTTCTTCAGGTTCCGAGCGATGAACGAGCTGGCATCCAGCCGGTCGTCCACACCCTCGACGAGCTTCTTGGAGATCATGCCGGACCATCCGTGATGTTCCAGAACGCGGGTCCCACCGGCTCGGTGAAATCGCCCATGGCTCGCAAGGTCCCGTCGTCGTCGACCTCGATCAGCAGCTGTGGCAGCGCTCGCGGGGCAGGTCCGTAGACGGGCTCCGCCCCGTTCAGCACGTCGAACGTCGACTGGTGGCAGGGGCACCGCAGCTCATGATCGGCGGCGAGGTACAGCCCCAACGGACAGCCGGCATGGGTGCAGACCTTCGAGTAGCAGACCAGCCCTTCGGGAGCGCCCTCGGCCCGGTCGGAGGGCAGCTGCAACAGCTCCGGCTGCACCTTGATCAGCACCGCCTGCGAATCGGCCGACCCCACCGACCCCTCGGGGAACACGGTGGTGAACGAATCGACCTTCAGCGTCTCTCTCGTCACGACGTTGCCCCCGACGTCGACGAGTCGCGAGCCGCGCTTCCACTTGGTGAAGAAGGGCGTGTCGCCGGGGACCTCTCCCAGGGATCGGATCGGGAACAAGGCGGCCAGACCGAGGGCTCCTGCCGCCCCGACCAACAGCCGCGACAGGAACGTGCGTCGCTTGAGCTCGCCCACGCCACCCATCACGGTCTCGGCCGCGGCCTCCTGATCGTGCTCGGACACCGGCTCGTGGTGACGCGACTGGGTCTCGTCCACGATCTGGGGCATCAGGCGCTTCGCCCAGACCAGCAGGCCCGTGCCGATGCCGCCGAGCGTCAGGAACAGGAGCGCCCCCTCGAGCTGGGTCTGGCCACCACGGAGGTAGACGAAGAACAGGCCGAACGCGGCGAGGATCGCGACGATGAACGAGCCGGCGACGACCCGGTCGGGACGGCTCACACCTTGCTCCCTGTGAGCCGAACGACCAGGAACAGTAGGCCCAGTCCGACGACGAACGCGACGAGTCCTTCCGCGACCGCCCCGACGCGCCCGAGCTGGAGTCCGCCCTCGTCGCCGTTGTCCCGCAGCCAATGCAGGTACGCGGCGATCGAGTTCAGGTCCTGCTCGGAGAGGTTCTCCTCGTCGAAGCGTGGCATGAGTCCGGGGCCGATCCGAACCGCCTCGCCGATCTGGGTCGCCGACGCCGGCATGAGGTTCGGCGCGATCCGTCCGCCGCCCACCGAGTCCCCCACCCCCGCCGCAGCATGACAGCCCGAGCAGTTGTTCAGGAACAGCGCCGCGCCGTCGGACAGGGAACCCTTCGAGGTATCGACCTCTGGGACGGCTGGCCCGCCGGGCGCGATCTCAGCGAGGTAGGCGACGATCGCATCGATCTGCTCGTCGTCGAACGCCGGCTCCTGTCGCATCGGCTGATCGCCGGGAGCGGCCAGCGGCATCCGCCCCGTCGTCAGCATGAAGCTCACGGCGGCCGAGCCTGACCCCTGCAGGCTCAGGCCGTTCACCGTGCCCTCGGCCTGCAGCCCGTGACAGGTCGAACAGCCGGCCTCGTACAACGCGCGGCCCTGTTCCGCCGTCTGCGAGAGCGCTTGGCCGGGTGAGGGGCGGAACGACCAGACGATCTGGCCGCCGATCACGAGCACCAGTCCGATGCGCAGGATGCGCGAGAGCAGACGGGCTTCGGCCGTTCGGCGGGTCATCGCAGCACGAACACCGTCAGGAAGATCAGGACCCAGGTCGCGTCACAGAACTGCCAGTAGTAGGCCATGGAATGGGCGCCGTCCAGGTTCCCCTGGTCGTAGGCGCCCTGGGAGGACCGGATCAGCAACACCGCCAGCACGAGCAACCCGGCGAGCACGTGCAACCCGTGGATGCCCGTCAGCGTGTAGTACATCGTGCCGTAGGGGTGGGTCGAGATCGAGAAGTCGACGTGGGTCCAGTCCCACACCTCCATCGCCAGGAACCCGACGCCGAGGGCCATCGTCACGAGCGTCCAGCGCCGGAGACCGGCCGCGTTCCCGGCCGCGGCACGCCCGAGCCCGCGGGCCAGGCAGAAGCTGGAGACCATCAGCAGAGCCGTGCCGAACGCGGCGAGCGCGACGTCGGGCGTGGCGCCTTCGGGTGGCCACGGCGTGGTCGTCGAACGGAGACCGAAATACGCCGCGAACAGTCCGCCGAACAGCAGCAGCTCGGAAGCGAGGAACAGGATCGTCCCGAACCTGACAGGGGACGCCGATGGAGATGTCGCCCGAGCCGCCGCCACCTCGTCCAGGGTCACCGCCCGATTCAAGTGGATTGCCCTGCACGCAGTCAAATACGTCGGCGTGGGACGATTCCCCAGATGAGCGGCTCCGTCCCGGGCACCGACACGTGGTCGTGGCTCACGGCCTGGCCGGCCGATCCGCTGGCGCTCGCGCTGCTGCTGACCGCGGGCTCGCTGTACGCCGTGGGTCTGCAGCGGCTGCGGCGGGCCGGCACCCCGTTCCCCCTCCGATGGGCGACGGCGTTCTGGTGCGGCCTCGGGGTCCTGGCGTTCGCCGTGCTCACGCCGGTCGACACCTACGCCGACGCGTCGTTCTCGATCCACATGACCCAGCATCTGCTGCTGACCTTCGTGGCACCGCCCCTGCTCGCCCTGGGCGCCCCGATCACCCTCGCGCTGCGTGCCTGCTCCCCACCGACGGCCCGGACGATCGGCAAGGTCCTGCGAGGCCCGGTCGGGCGGTTCGGGTCGAACCCGATCGTCGGGTGGGCGGTGTTCGTGGGCGTGCCGTTCGCGATCCACCTCTCCCCGTTGTTCGATGCCTCGCTCCGAAGCACCCCGGTCCACGCCGCCGAGCACGCGTTGTGGGTCGGCGCGGCACTGATCTACTGGTGGCCGATCGTCGGCCGCGATCCGAGCCCGCACCCCGTCTCGTATCCGGCGCGCATGCTCTCGCTGTTCCTCGCGATGCCGATGATGTCGTTCCTCGCGCTCGCGCTCTACCAGGGCACCTCGGCGCTCTACCCCTCCTATGCCTCGCTGCCCGCTCCCTGGGGACCGCGGGCGCTCACCGAGCAGCGATGGGCGGCCGTGCAGATGTGGCTCGCGGGCAACCTCGCGCTGCTGATCGCGGTGCTCGTGGTGGCCGTCGCGTGGAAACACTCCGAGGACGAGCAACAGCGGCGGCTC
>DASZOO010000102.1:0-36218 GCA_035550775.1 Actinomycetota bacterium
GCCGCGCTCGAGGCCGCCTGGGCGACCGAGATCGGCAGGTTCGGCTGGGCGAAGCCCCCGCGCGACCCGGTCAGCTATCCGAAGGGAGGCCGCTACCCGGTGCGCGTCGAGAACCTCAGCTCCGACCTCTACGGGTACGTGACCGGCACGCGGTTCGCCGGGAACAACCCCTCGACGCCGTGGAACGACCGGGACGCGGTCGCGAGCTGCATGGTGCTCAACCGTGACTTCCGTGGCTTCCCCGGAACGCCCCTGGAGGCCCTGCGGGCGACCGCGGCCCACGAGTTCAACCACTCGATCCAGTTCGGCTACGGCGCCCTGATCGGCAAGCCCAAGGCGACCGCGGTGTTCCTCGAGGCGCTCGCGACGTGGATCGAGGACGAGGTCTTCGACTCGGTCAACGACAACTACAACTACTTGTGGCCCGACCTCACGACACCGATGGGTCGTTACAAGAAGTCGCCCTACGCGTACTGGGTGGTGTTCCGGGCGATGGCCGAACGCTTCGGCACGGGGGTGAAGAACGGATCGGAGAAGGTCTTCCAGACGTTCTGGGAGCAGATCAGCAAGCGCGCTTCGACGAACCTGACGGCCCTCGCGAAGGGATTCAAGGCCAAGAACACCACCCTGGCGACCGCGTACCACGACGCCTCCATCGCGCTGCGGTTCACCGTGGATTGCGGCACGACGGACCCGCGCTATTGCCTCGAGGAAGGTCCCGCATACTTGCTCGAAGCCCCCGAAACGCACCCCGGCGACCACGAGACCCTCGTCGGGCCGACGGGTTCCCTCTCACGGAAGGTCGCGAACGACCTCGCGTTGAACTGGATCGGACTGCCGACCGCGAACATCGACCTGTCCGTGACGCATGATGGCGGCAAGGGGGTCCTGAAGGTGAGCATCGCCTGTCGCGCCGGGACGACGGTCACGGTCATACCGGTGGGGACCGCGACGACCACCACTGACGCGGAGATCGTCGGGGCGAACCTCAACGGATGCAACGAGGCGACCGCCGTCATCTCGAACGTGAAGGTGACCTCTGCCACCCCGAAGAAGATCACGAGGACCGACTACACGATCGACGTCACCTGAGCCCCGCCGGAACACGGAACGACATTTCGATCGGATCCACGCCGCTCGTGGTGTCGGGCCCGCGCCGGGCAGGCCCGTCACCAACGAGGGTGATCAGCAGCAGCCGGGCGGGCACTCGTCCGGCGGGCAACACGGATCGGTCATCGCGAACACCTCCCTTCCGCTGAGGCATCGATGAACGTCGATACGATGCCATAGGCATCGACGGACGTCAATATGTGCTGAGCCAGCCAGCGAGTTGTTGCTCCCTGAACCGACCACGAGCGTGCAATCCCACTGAAGAATCCCGCCTTCCCCGCCGAGGATGAACCGAGGCGTCGGCCGACGCCGGATCAGGGGGTCGGGAGTGACGCTGTCCTCGAACACGACTGGTGGAAGGCGCGCGGTAGGGTCGATCGCCGCATGCCTGGTTGCCTCGGCGGTGCTGCTCGCGGCCGTGCCGATCTCAGCGAGTGAGCAACGCGTGTCGGCCGCCGATCGCTCACAGGGCCCCGGTTCGAAGAGCCTTCGCACGTCCGTGCCGGGCGACCTCGCACCCGGCGAGGTCCTCGTCACGTTCGAGCAGCAGGTCGCCCGCGCGAGCCGCGCGAGCCGCGCGTCCGCGGTGGCACGATCGGTCGCCGGCGCCGCGATCCACTCGACGGTTTCCCCTGGCGTCGTGGTCGTGGAGATCCCGCCGGGAACGAGCGTGCCGGCCGCGGCCGCGAGGCTGCGGAGCGACGACGCCGTGGCGTGGGCCGAGCCCAACTGGTACCGACGCGCCCTCTACGTGCCGAACGATCCCTGGCTGCAGTCGAGCCTGACGAAGGCGCACGCGCTCGACGCGTGGGACGTCGAGGCCGGCGATCCGGCCACCGTCATCGCCGTCGTCGACACCGGTGCCGACGCCTCCCACCCCGACCTCGACGGCAACCTCTGGACCAACCCCGGCGAGACCCCCGGCAACGACGAGGACGACGACGGCAACGGGTTCACCGACGACATCTACGGCTGGGACTTCCTCTCCGGCGATGCCACGCCGCAGGATGCCCACGGGCACGGCACCCATGTCGCGGGTATCGCCGCAGCGGAATGGGACAACGGCCTCGGAGGGAGCGGGGCGTGCCCCGAGTGCTCCCTGATGATCCTCCGTGCGGGCAACGGTACGTTCCGATCCAGCGATGTCATCGCCGCGGTCCGGTACGCGGCCGACAACGGCGCCGACGTCATCAACCTCAGCCTGGGCGGTCCGCAGTGGACGAAGGCCGAGCGGAACGCGCTCTCGTACGCGATCGGCAAGGGGTCGCTGGTCGTGGCGGCCTCCGGCAACGATGACAGGAACAACGACACGCTCTGGTACAGGCCGTCGTTCGTCTTCGGGCCGAGCTACCCGGCCAGCTACGACCTGCCGGGTCTGATCTCGGTCGCGGCGTCGAAGCCGGACGATACGTACGCCGGGTTCTCCAACGTCGGACGTGACTCGGTGGATCTCGCGGCGCCCGGCACGAACATCTTCAGCACCCTTCCCGGCGGGTTCGGCGCCGAGAGCGGCACGTCGATGGCCTCACCGTTCGTCGCGGGCGTGGCCGGCCTCCTCCGGTCCGCCAACCCCGCGTGGACCCCGGTGCAGACGCAGAACGCGATCCTCAACGGCGTCGACGAGGGCATGCCCGCCGGCCGCAGCCTCACGAACGGCAGGGTGAACGCGCTCGCGTCGCTCACCTCGTCGACCGCGGACGCGACGCCGCGCCACGACGGCGTGATGTCCGGCGCGGTCTCCATCAGCTACCGGAAGCAGGGCGCCCTGTCGGTACCCAAGGACATGAACGACATCTACGAGAAGCGGCTCCGCAAGGGCAAGGTGTACGCCGCCCTGCTCGACGTGCCCGCGCGCCGCGACTTCGACCTCTTCGTGTGGAAGCCGGGCGCGCAGGACACCTTCCCCACCGATTACGGTTGCGGAGGGCTGAGCTGCTTCCTGCGGGCCGCCGGCGTGGAGGGCAAAGGCCGGGACGAGTACGTGCGCTTCAAGGCGCCGAAGACCGGCGTCTACTACTTCCACGTGAACGGCTACAAGGGGAAGGGCGGGTACACGCTGTTCGTGGGCGTTCCCGCCTGATGCCGGGGTCGGTCAGGCGAGCCCGATCGGGTCGCTCGAGAGGTCGCCACGGACCGGCCCGAGCGGCTCTCCGAGCTTCGTCGCGACCCGGTCCAGACGAGCGACGAACGCCTCGATCTCGTCGCGCAGACGCTTCGCGCGGTCGCTCAGCCCCTGCAGGGAACCGAGCCTCCAATGCTTGTCGAGGATCGGCCGCAGCACCTGGTCGTGATGGATGCGCAGGTTGTAGACGCCGGCCTGGGCCATCGCCTTGGCCTTCTCGCGGAAGTCCGCGATCGCCGCGCCCGGCATCGCGAAGTTCGTGATCTGGCGATGCATGGCCTCGACCATGGCGTTGGGGTCGAGCTCGATCGCGCTCACCGCCAGGTCGCGGTAGAAGACGTAGTGCAGGTTCTCGTCGGTCGCCACCCGTGAGCACAGCTTCTCGGCCGTCTCATCGTCGGTGATCGCGCCGGTGTTGCGGTGCGAGATGCGCGTGGCGAGCTCCTGGATCGTGGTGAACACGACGCCGTCGAGCGGGCCCTGCTCGGCGAACGCCGGGTACCACCCGCGCATCGCCTGGTCCATGCGTCCCTGCTCCAGCATCGTCGGATCGACGCCTCGGGTCACCGTGAGGTAGTCGCGCAGCACGATCGCATGACGGCCTTCCTCGGCGGTCCAGCGCCGGACCCACTCGCCCCACGCTTCCTCGTCGCCGAACGTGCGCCACAGGCTCAGCTGGTAGTAGGGAAGGTTGTCCTCGGTGAGCAGGTTGATCTCGAGCGCGGTCTGCGCGACGTCGGGAAGCTGCGAGTCGGCCGGCTGCCACGGCTCCTTCACGAAGCTGCGGCCCTCCTCGTACGGCACGTAGTCGTGCGGCATCCACTCGGTGGCCGCCGAGACGTGGCGGTCGAGCGACGTGCCCACCTGGGGCATCAGCTCGTGCAGGATCGCTTCGTCGGACAGACGCGGCGCGCCGTTCGTGGTCGCCATGTGGTTCGCTCCTCGCTTCGGCTCCGGTGCGGCGGGCTCTGGGTGTCGCTCAGCATCGGAACCACGAAGGGCGCTGCTGGATCGGCTCCGCTGCCCGACGCGAAGGAGCAGAGCTTCTTCCAATGGTACCTCGCGGGCCGCCGTCACGGTGCGAGGTCGGAGCGGCAAGCGGCCTCCGCCCGATGGCTCGGACGCGCGGCCGAACGTCGCTTCCCCTCCCCTGCAGGTCAAGACGCTACCCGGCCGATGCCGATATCACCCGGCATGTGGGGCCCGGCATGACCACCGATGTTCACCTCGCCGAGGATCGGGGCAAGCAGGAGCTGTCGCGCCGGAGCTTCGTGCGCGCCGCCGCCGTCGGCAGCGTGCTCGCGGGCTCGGGCGCGACGGCGTCGCTGTTCGGGTCCCCGCCGGCGAGCGCCGCAGGCTCGATGGTGGCGACCGATCCCGACCTGCACCTGCTTCGCCGCGCGACGTTCGGCCCGACCCAGGCGACGTGGAAGGAGATCCGCCGGCTCGGTCGTAGACGGTGGCTCGAACGCCAGCTCGACCACTCGTCGGTGAAGGACTCGTTCTGCCAGGACTACGTGCGCAGGCGCTACCCCGACCTCGGCATGACGCTCGGGCGCGCGTTCCAGACGCTCGAGGGCTCGTGGGACCTGATGTACTCCCTGGGCCAGGCCACGATCGTCCGTCGGACGTGGAGCAACCGGCAGCTCTTCGAGGTCATGGTCGACTTCTGGTCGAACCACCTCAACGTGACGAACCCCCACGAGGCCTGTTGGTGGTCGCGACACGACTACGACCGCCAGGTGATCCGCAAACACGCGCTCGGGACGTTCAGGAGCATGCTGCGCGCCTCGGCGACGCACCCGGCGATGATGACGTACCTCAACAATGCCGAGAGCACGAAGGACAACCCCAACGAGAACTACGGGCGCGAGATCCTCGAGCTGCACTCGGTCGGCGTCGAGGGTGGTTACGACGAGGAGGACATGCGCCAGTCGACGCTGGCGCTCACCGGGTTCGGCATCAGCTGGGAGACCGGCCAGTTCGAGTACCACGACTGGGCTCACCACACGGGGCGGGTCCGGGTCATGGGCTGGACCCACGCGAACACGAACGAGAAGAAGGGCAAGGACGTGGGGCTCGCCTACGTCGACTACCTCGCCCGGCATCCGTCGACGGCCGAGCGTATCGCGAGGAAGCTCTGCACCCACTTCGTGTCCGACGCGCCGCCGCCGGCCCTCGTCGAGGCCCTCGCCGAGACCTACCTCGACCACGACACCGCGATCGTGCCCGTGCTCGAGAGGCTCTTCGGCTCGAAGGCGTTCGCGTCCTCGGTCGGGAAGAAGGTCCGCCGGCCGTTCGAGGACGTGGCGGCCTCGCTGCGCGTCCTGAACATCCGACCCGACCCGAAGGGCGTCGACGGCCAGCAGGCCCTCTACTGGGCGATCCAGGGCCTCGGGCACCTGCCGATGGGTTGGGTGCCGCCCGACGGCTACCCCGACACCGCCGACCCGTGGCGTTCGGCCGGACTCACGCTCGGGCGCTGGAACACCCACATGGCCATCGCGGGCGGCTGGTGGCCGGTGGGCGACCTCAAGGTGCCGAGCCTGCGGAACAACGTCCTGCCCAAGAAGCTCCCGAAGACCTACGGCGCGCTCGTCGACGTGCTGGCGAAGCGGCTCGTGTTCCGCACGCTTCCCTCGGCGCACAAGGCGGCGATCCTCGGGTTCCTGGGCCACGCGGCCGAGGAATCCCTCGGCGAGGGCGACGCCGCCGTCGAGTGGCGCCTCCCGTACGTGGTGGCGCTGATCCTCGACACGCCGAGCCACGGGATCAGGTGATCGAGATGTCCATCCGACCTATCGTCCGTTCCACCCGCCCGACGACCACGATCGATGTCGCCCCGGTGGCCGAACGATGCGGCTGCCCCGCGCTGCCGGAGCTGTCGCGGCGATCGTTCCTGAAGGCGGCGGGCGCGACCGGCATCGTCGCTGGACTCGCGAGCGAGGGCATGTTCACGCGGCTCGCGTTCGGGGCGGCGTACACGGGCGACGTGCTGGTCGTGCTCTCGCTCCGCGGCGGCATGGACAGCCTGCAGGCCGTCGTGCCCGCCACCGGTCAGGAGTACACGTACTACACGAACCACCGCCCCACCATCGCGGTGCCCCAGGGACAGCTGCTGCAGCTCGACCCGAGCTTCGGCCTGCACCCGTCGATGGCGCCCCTGAAGCCCTTCTACGACGCCGGCTCGCTCGGCATCGTGAACGCCGTCGGCATGAGCCAGCCCAACCGCTCCCACTTCTCGGCGATGGAGGAGATGGAACGGGCGGCCCCCGGTTCCTCCCTGCGCACGGGATGGCTGGATCGCGTGCTCGGCCTCCGCGAGACGGGTACCCCGTTCCAGGCGACGCAGATGGGCTCGAACAGCGCTGCCTCGGCGTTCCTGGGCCCGGCCCCCGAGCTCGCGATGTGGAACATCGAAGACTTCGACCTCTCGGGCGCGTGGAACGAAGCCGAACGGGCACGCTGGGACACGGCGCTGCGCGGCCTGCAGGACGGCGCTCCCGACGTCATCGCCGCCCCGGCGACGACCGCGCTCGACGCGCTCTCGACGGCCGCGCAGCTTCGAGCCGCCGGGTATACGCCGGCCAACGGAGCCTCGTACCCGGACTCCGGGCTGGGCGACGCCCTGCGCGACGTCGCCCGTCTGATCAAGGCGGACGTGGGCCTCCAGGTGGCGGCCGTGGACTACGGCGACTGGGACATGCACGCTGGCCAGGGCGACATCGACGGGGGCTGGATGGTCGATCACCTCGCCGAGCTGTCCCAGGCGCTGGCGGCGTTCGCGACCGACCTCGGCACCGGCATGAACGACGTCACCCTCGTCACCCTCACCGAGTTCGGGCGGCGGGTCGAGGAGAACGGCTCGGGGGGCACCGACCACGGGTTCGGGCAGGCGGTCTTCCTGATGGGCGACGGCGTCAAGGGCGGGCAGGTGCACGGCACGTGGCCGGGCCTCGCGCCGAACCAGCTGATCGACGGGGATCTCGACGCGACCACCGACTACCGGAACCTGCTCGCCGAGGTGTTGGAGAAGCGATGCGGCGCCAGCTCCGGCAACATCGGGGACATCTTCCCCGGTATCAGCGGCGATCGACCGAACGTGGTCGACCCGAGGCCCTCCTAGCTATCGCTCTCGGGTCGTCGAGGCGCGCACCGTGATGGAGGTCGGCACGTCGCGCACCGATGCCGCCGCGCGTCCCTCGAGCACGTCGATCAACAGCGCCGCCGCGGTCTCCCCCAATCGGTCCTGGTTGAGCTCGAGCGTGGTCAGGCCCGGGTGCGACGAGCCGGCGAGTCCCATCTCGGCGATCGTCGCGACGAGCAGATCGCCCGGCACGTCGACGCCCGCGTCCCGGGCCGCCGCGAGCAGCTCGACCGCCTGTCGTTCGTACAGGCAGAACACGCCGTCGGGCCGCCCCTCGCTCGCGAGGAACGCCTCCGCGCCGGCCCGGAACTCGGCGGGGGTCGCCGTGGAGTTCGCATCGACGGTGTGGACGAACGGTCCGGCTCCTCGCTCGGCACACCACGCGCGGTAGGCGTCGAGGGCGTCCTCGGAGAACGTCTCGAACGTGCCCAGGGCGATGACGCCGACCCGGTGGGCTCCGGCATCGACGAGGTGGTCGAGCACCGACCTCGTGGCGGCGACCCGGTCGTTCTCGACGACGAGGTCGCTCGGATCGCCGTTGGGGTCCCGACCGACGAAGACGATCGGCGCGCCGCGCCCACGGAGCATGGGCAGCGCCGGATCGCCGTCCGCCGGGTCGATCACGATGACCCCGTCGAGCGGCAGCCGGCTCCACGTCTGGGGCCCGGCCGTGGAGGGCGCCACCACGAGCGTGTATCCGTGGCCGACGGCCCTGCGAGTCGCCGCGTTCATCAACGCCACGTAGTAGTCGATCTGCGTGAACGCGATCGGCGCGTTGCCGGGCAGCGAGACGACCGTGGCGATCATGCCCGAGCGGCCGCTGGCCAGGCTCTGCGCGATGGGGTGCGGCGTGTACCCCAGTTCGCCGGCGACCCGCCGTACGCGCTCGCGCGTCTGGTCGGTGAGCCGGCCCTTCCCGCTCAAGGCATGCGAGACGGTCGTGATCGAGACGCCCGCGGCTTCGGCGACGTCCTTGATACCGATCCTCCGCTGCCCGTGGTTCCCGCTCACGCGCCGACCTCCAGCCTGGCCGATCGCTCCCCCTTCGGTCGGGTGAGCGTGAGCGCGATCAAGATCGTCGCCAGCGAGAGCACCATCACGATCGCCGCGACGGCGTTGATCACGGGGGTCACCCCGAACCGGATCATCGCGTACACGCGGATCGGGAACGTCACCGACGTGGGCCCGGAGTTGAAGAAGGCGATCACGAACTCGTCGATCGACAGCGTGAACGCCACGAGCGCGCCGGCGATCACCCCCGGGAGGATCGCGGGCAGGGTCACGAGCAGGAAGGTCGTGACCGGGTTGGCACCGAGGTCGGCGGCGGCCTCCTCGATGCGCCGGTCGAAGTACGCGAGGCGCGTGCGCACGATCGCCGCGACGAAGATCATGTCGAACACGACGTGGGCGATCACGATCGTGTGCAGCCCCAGCGTGAACCGCAGCAGGTTGAAGAACGACAGGAGCCCGATCGCGAGCACGATGTCGGGGATCACCGCGGGCAGGAACAGCACGCTGTCGAGCACCCGGCTGCGCACGGTCCGCTGCAATCCGATCGCGAGCAACGTGCCGAGCACCGTGGCGATCGCGGTCACGAACCCGGCGACGATCAGCGAGTTCCTGATCGCCTCGAGCAACTCGTCGTTGCCGACGAGGTCGCGGTACCACTGGAGCGAGAACCCTCCCCAGGCCGTGGGCAGCCCCGATGCGTTGAACGACAGGGCCACCAGCACCACGATCGGCAGGTACAGGAAGGCGAACAGCAACCCCATGTGCGCCCGCAGGTACCGGCTACGCCGGGCGGCCATGTTCCACCTCCTGGGTGCGACGGAGCACCTGGGCCTGCACGACCAGCACGACGAACATCAGCACGATCACCGACATCGCGAGCACCGCCCCGAACGGCCAGTCCCTGGCCTGCAGGAACTGCTGCTGGATCACGTTGCCGACCATCACGGTCCGGCCGCCGCCGAGCAGGTCGGGCACGATGAAGTTCCCCAGGCTCGGCACGAACACGAAGATGCAGCCGGCCACGATGCCGGGCAGCGTGAGCGGGATCGTCACCTTCCGCAGGGTCTGCGCCGGCGAGGCGTACAGATCCGCCGACGCCTCGGCGGCCTGCGGTCCGAGCCGTTCCAGCGACGCGTAGATCGGCAGCACCATGAGCGGCAGGTACGCGTAGACGAGCCCGAGCGTCACCGCGAACTCGTTGTAGAGCAGTGGCAGCGACTCGTCGACGAGGCCGAGGCCCCTCAACAGCCTGTTGATCAGCCCGGCGGGGTTCAACAGCACGATCCACGCGTAGGTCCTGATCAGGAAGCTCGTCCAGAACGGCAGGATCACGAGCACGAGCAGCGGCACCCGCCACCGCGGCGACGCCCGCGCGATGAACAGCGCCGCCGGGTACGCGAGCAGCAGCGCCGCCGCGGTGGCGATCGTCGCGACGCGGACCGAGGTCCACAGCACCCCGACGTAGAGCGGGTCGAGCGCGCGGGCGTAGTTCTTCAGGGTCGGCTCGTAGATCACGCCGCCGTAGGGTCCCCTGCTGAAGAACGAGTACGCGATCAGGACCCCGACGGGAACCAGGAAGAAGACGAGCCACCATGCCGTGCCGGGACCGAGCAGCGCGATGCGCGGGCCCCACACCCGGCTGCGGACACGCCGGGCCGGGGCCGTCGCGGTGCTCATGTCCGCCGGTGTGGCCGGCTCACGCCTTGATCTCGGTGGCCGTCTCCGTCCAGAGGATCGTGCCCTCCTCACCGAGGTCGGTCTGGACCTCCTGCTCGAAGAGCTCGGCGGGCGAGATCGCGAGCGTCGGATAGCCCTCGATCACCGCCGGATCGACCGCCGACATCACCTCGGCGTTGGGCATCTTGTAGAAGGTGAACTCGACGATCTGCTTGCCCACCTCGGGGCGCAGGATGTAGTCGATGAACGCATGGGCGGCGGCCTTGTTCTCCGAGGACTCCATCACGACCATGTTGTCGACCCAGAGGTCGCTGCCCTCGTCGGGGATCACGAAGTCGATGTTCTTGGGATCCTCGAGACGTCCGTACTCGCACCAGCCGTCCCAGGCCTGCACCAGGCTCGCCTCGCCGGAGACGAGCTTCGAGTAGAACGTCGTGTCGTCGAAGGCGAGCAGGTTCTCCTTCGCCTCCATCGTCCACGCCTTGGCCTCCTCGATCTCCGCGGGGTCCGTCGTGTTCACCGAGTACCCCAGCGTCAGCAGCGCCGGCTGCAGCAGCCACCGGTCGGTGCCGAGCATCGTCATCTTCCCCTCGGTGTCGGGAGCCGCGGTGTGGAAGGCCTCCCAGGAGGACGGCGTCTCGGAGAGGAGGTCCTTTCGGAAGCAGATCCCGGTCGTCCCCCACGTGTACGGCACCGAATGGACGTTGCCCGGGTCGAAGGCGAGCTCGGTCGCCTCCGGGTCGAGGTTCGCGATGTTCGGGATCTGCGAATGATCGATCTCCGCCGCGTACCCGAGCCCGACGAGCGGCTCGATGAACGGCCCGGAGACGAAGACCAGGTCGAAGCCGGTGCCGTTGGCGCCCGTGAGCTTGCCCATGATGTCCTCGTTCGTGGTGTGGATGGCGTACTCCACCGTGACGCCGGTCTCCTTCTCGAAGTCCTTGATCACGGACTTGGGCATGTAGGCGTCCCAGTTCGAGACCGTGAGCGTCGTGCCGCTGATGTCGACGGGCTCGGTGGTGCCGCCGTCGGAGGCCGCCGGCGGGGTCTCACCCGCGTCGTCGGACCCGCACGCCGCGAGCACCAACCCGGCGATCGCCACGAGCGCCAGGAGACGGAAGAACCGGTCACGCATGGAACGCACCCCCCTGCCGGAAGTCATCTGTGGAGACGGTCTCTGACCTGCAGTACGTCGGAACCGTCGTTCGAGGGGCATGGTATAACCCACTTGAACAGGATGCGCAAGCGCTTTTGCAGGCCCTCCCGGAGCCGGTGGGTGAGGACCGATGCGCGGCAAGGCATCGACAACGACAAGGAGGACTCGAGGTGGACGAGCGGCTCACGATCGTCTTCATGCCCGAGAGCGCGTACGGGCCCACGAACAACTGCGTGGGCATCGGGAAGATCCTGGAACAGCGAGGGCACCGGGTCGTCTTCGCCGCCGAGGCGTCGTGGAAGGGCAAGCTCGCGCCGCTCGGGTTCGAGGAGGACCTGGTCGATCTGGCGCCGCCGCCCGAAGGCGACGAGGAGCAGGATGCCGGCCAGTTCTGGACGGACTTCATCACCGAGACGGCGCCCGAGTTCCGCAAGCCCACGATCGAGCAGCTCTCGACGTTCATCGAGCCGGTGTTCTCGTCGCTGATCGACGGCGCGACCTACAGCGAGCCGCGGCTCAAGGAGATCCTCGATCGCGCGGAGCCAGACGTGATCGTCGAGGACAACGTCAACGCGTTCCCCGCGCTGCTGACCCACGGAGCGCCGTGGGTGCGCATCATGAGCTGCAACCCGCTCGAGATGAAGGACCCTGCGTTGCCGCCCGTGTTCAGCGGCTACCCGATCGACGACGAGACCGGCTGGGCGGAGTTCCGGGCAGAGTACGAGCGGTCGCACCGGGCGACCTGGGAGCGTTACAACGCGTTCGTCGTGGACGCCGGAGCACCGCCGCTCCCCGACCTCGAGTTCATCCACGAGTCCGACGTGCTGAACCTCTCGGTCTTCCCGGAGATCGCCGATTACCCACGGTCTCGACCGCTCGCCTCGACCTGGCATCGCCTCGAGTCCAGCGTGCGCGAGACCGAGGAGCCGTTCGAGGTGCCCGAGGCGCTGCGCGACGGGCGCGGCTCCCTCGTCTACCTCTCCCTCGGCTCGCTGGGTTCGGCCGACGTCGAGCTGATGAAGCGGCTCGTCGCCGTGCTCGCCGACACGCCCCACCGATACATCGTGTCGAAGGGGCCGCGCGCCGACGAGTTCGACCTGCCCGACAACATGTGGGGCGAGGCGCGGGTACCGCAGACCTCGATCATCCCGCTCTGCGACCTGGTGATCACGCACGGGGGGAACAACACGACGACCGAGTCCTTGCACTTCGGCAAGCCGATGATCGTGCTCCCGCTGTTCTGGGATCAGTACGACAACGCCCAGCGCGTACACGAGCTCGGCTTCGGCCGGCGCCTCGATACCTATGGCTTCGAGGACGACGAGCTGCGTGAGGCCGTCGACCGGCTGGCGATCGACGACGACCTGCACGCCCGGATGGCCGCCGCGGGAGAGGCGATCCGCGCCCACGAGGGCATGCGAGCCGCCGCCGGCCTGATCGAGCGGGTCGGACGGGAGCACCGCCGTTCGTGAGCTCATCGCCGCTCCTTGACACGAGCCGCACCGAGGTTCGAAGGTGGTCTCCCGCGCGGTCCGATCCCCAGCCAGGCCGCGCCGGCTTCCGGGAGGGACGAGATGCCGCACGTTCGTCGCACGATCACGCCCCCGCACGTCCGCCGCAGCAAGAGGGTCGTCACCGCGGTCACCGCGTCGCTGACCATCGCGTTGCTCGGCGGCCAGCTCACGGCGCCAGCCGCCGCGACGGCGGAGAGGTCCGCATCCACGAAAGCCCCCCTGCGCGGCGAGGGCTCCGGGGGCGACTCCGCCAGCGGTGAGGTGCCGCCGGGCGGGCTGCTCACGACCCGCGACGGCCCCATCAACGCCGCGGATCCATTCGCGATCGGGCTGAGGAACATCGGCGACGAGACCCTCGACGCCACGATCGAGGAGGAACCCTGCGACGGATCGCAGGAAGACGCGCTCTGCAGCACGCCGAGGGTCGGCGGCGTCGCCGGCGACTTCATCTTCCAGCCCCTCGACGACGAGAGCCCGGAACGCTCCTCGACCCGCCCCGTGGCCGTCGCGAAGCTCTTCTACGACCGGTCGGTCCTCGAAGGCGTCGAGGGGTTCAGGATCTTCTACCAGAAGGACTTCTCGAGCCCGGTGATCCGGCTGCCGCGGTGCGACGACGGCAAGCGCACCGAGTGCTTCCAGACCAAGCGCAGGAGCAACGGCGACCAGATCGTGAAGGTGCGCCTCAGCGACGATCCTCGCGTCACCCGCGGCTGACCGGCGGATCGTCGCGCGATCCGGCCTCAGGGTCGCACGTACGCCGTCTTCACGGTGGTGAAGAACTCGACGGCGTACCGGCCCTGCTCGCGGCTTCCGCTCGAGGACCCCTTGGTGCCTCCGAACGGCACGTGGTAGTCCACCCCGGCCGTGGGGAGGTTCACGGTCACGATGCCGGCCTGGAGCCCGTCACGGAAGCGGGCCGCCAGCCCGAGCGAGGTCGTGCAGACGCCTGCGGAGAGGCCGAACTCCGTGTCGTTGGCCAGCGCGAGCGCCTCGTCGGGGTCGGCGGCCCGGACCACCGTCGCGATCGGGCCGAAGATCTCCTCCCGGTTCACGCGCATCTCGTTCGAGGTCTCCACGAACAGGGCCGGCTCCAGGAAGTAGCCCTCGGTCGCTCGCTCGAGCCGTGACCCGCCGCACAGGAGCTCGGCGCCCTCCCCGCGGCCGACGTCGAGGTACTCGAGATCCTGCTCGAGCTGTTCGGCGCTCACGACCGGACCGATGTCGGTGTCGTCGGCCAGCGCGTGCCCGACCCGCAACGTCCCCATGCGCTGCACGAGCGCCTCGACGAACCGCTCGTGGATGCCCTCGGTGACGATCAGCCGTGACGAGGCCGTGCACCGCTGACCCGTCTGGAAGAACGCGCCCTGCACGGCGCAGTCGACCGCGATGTCGAGGTCGGCGTCGTCGAGCACGACCAGCGGGTTCTTCCCGCCCATCTCGAGCTGGGCCTTGCCGAACCGAGCGGCCATCGCCTGCGCGACGCGCGCCCCGGTCGCCTGCGAACCGGTGAACGACACGCCGCGCACGCGTGGGTCGTGCACCATGCGTTCCCCGACCACCCGTCCCGGACCGATCACGAGGTTGAGCACCCCGGCCGGCAAGCCGGCCCGCGTGCAGATCTCGGCGAGCGACCACGCCGAGGCGGGCACCATCTCGGCCGGCTTGAACACGACCGTGCACCCGTACGCCAGCGCGGGGGCGATCTTCCACGCGGGGATCGCGATCGGGAAGTTCCAGGGTGTGATCACGCCCACCACGCCGAGCGGCTCGCGCAGCACGTCGACGTCCACGCCGGGCCGCACGCTGCGCACGTGCTCGCCGGGAACCCGCAGTGCCTCGCCTGCGAAGAACTTGAACAGCTGCGACGCACGGAGCACCTCGGCGACGCCCTCAGCCCTGGGCTTGCCTTCCTCCCTCGACAGCTGCTCGCCGAGCTCGCTGGACCGCGCCTCGAGCTCCAGCCCGATCCGCTCCAGCACCGCGGATCGATCGGCGGGGGTGGTGCCGGCCCAGCTCGCAGCGGCGGCGGCGGCCGCCTCGATCGCGGCGTCGACCTGGTCCTCGTCGGCGACCGCGTACTCCCCCACCACGTCGGAGGTGTCCGAGGGGTTCACGTCGGCGACCGCAGCGGTCGCCTCGACCCATTCCCCTCCGATGAGGTTCGCTCGCATCGGCTCGCCTCCCATCGTGCCTCGGTGCGGGCTCCATCTTGCCAGGCAGCCCGTCACCCACGCAGATGCAGACGTTCGGGCGGCCTCGTCGCCCGCTCGCACACCTAGGGTGAACGCATGCGCGTGATGGTGCTGTTCACCCGCGATCTGCGAACCCACGATCATCCCGCCCTGTGGGAGGCGACCCGCGTGGCCGACGACGTCGTGCCGCTGTTCGTCGTGGACCCCGCCCTCATCGGCCGATCCGCGAATCGCGACCGGTTCCTGGCGGAGAGCCTCGTGGACCTGGATCGGTCGCTCGCCCATCGTGGCGGCCGCTTGCTCGTGCGCGACGGGCCCGTCGCGCCCCGAACCGTCGAGCTCGCCACCGAGGCCGGCTGCGACGAGATCTTCCTCACGAACGACGCCGGGGCGTACGCACGCCGCCGCGCCGATGAGCTGACCGCCCTCGCCGCCGCTCGTCGGATCGGGCTGCGGACGTTCCCCGGTCACGCGGTCGTGGAGCCCGGAGCGGTGACGCCCCAGGGCGCGGACGCCTACCGGGTCTTCACGCCGTACCTGCGCGCGTGGCATTCGGCTCGGGCGCGCGACATCCTCCCCTCGCCCCGCAGGGTCCGGGTTCCACGAGGGCTCGAGGCCGGCAGGCTCCCGATCCCCGAACGCTACCGGCCGAGCGCGCTCGAGATCGCGCCGGGTGGCGAGACCGCCGGCCGCAAGCGGATGCAGCGCTTCCTCGCCGACGACGCGCGGACGTACGAGGAGGGGCGGGACGTTCCGGCCGGTGAGGGGACCTCGCGCCTGTCTCCCTACCTGCGGTTCGGATGCATCTCCGCGGCCGAGCTGTCCTCGAGAGCTCGAGGCGTCGAGGGCGCCGGCGAGTTCGTGCGCCAGCTGGCGTGGCGGGACTTCTTCGGCCAGCTCCTGGCGCATCGGCCCACGATGACGTGGGAAGACCTGCGGCCGGGTGTGGAGAGCCCGTCGACGTTCGACGATGCGATCCTCGACGCGTGGGTCGCGGGCCGCACCGGGCTGCCGCTGGTCGACGCGGGTATGCGCCAGCTCGCGCGCGAGGGCTGGATGCACAACCGGGCCAGGCTCGTGACCGCCTCGTTCCTCACGCGGCGGGCCGGGGTCCCGTGGCAGGTGGGGGCCCGCCACTTCTTCGAACATCTCGTCGACGGCGACCCGGCGAACAACGCCGGCAACTGGCAGTGGGTCGCCGGGACCGGCGCTTCGCCTCGGCGTGGCCGCCCCCTGAGCCCCGTGCGACAGGCCCAACGGTTCGATCCCGACGGCGCCTACGTCCGTCGCTACGTGCCGGAGCTCGCCCGCGCCACGTCCCCTGCGATCCTGCGCCCGTGGTCGCACCCCGAGCTGCTCCGGGCGTCGGGGTACCCCGCCCCGATCGTGGACGTCGCGCCCTGAGTCAGCGATTCGAGATCGAGAGATCGACCCGTCGCGCGGCCTCGCCGAGATCGGTCCCGAGGTAGGTGCCGGGCACGTCGCGGCGCGCGGCATCGGTGCCGAACGCACCGCCCGCGTAGAACGCTCGTGGGCCCAGCAGATCGTGGGCGGCCTCGATGGACTCGATCGTGCTCCTGCGGTTCACGCTCCGCTGGGCGACGACGACCGCGGCGGCCGCGCGCGAGCGCCCGATCGCCGTGCGCAGTGACTCGACCGGGGTCAGGGCCCCGAGGTTGACCACCGGGCGGCCTCGGCGCGTCAGCAACAAGCCGAACGACTCGAGGCCGACGGTGTGCAGCTCCTTCGGTCCGCACGCGAGCACCACGGGCCACGGCCCCACGGGCGGTGGCGCCAGGGTCGTCAGGCGCGCGAGCCACGACCGGACGGCGTCGGTCAGCAGGTGCTCGTTCGCCGCATCGCACGTTCCGGCCTGCCACCGAGCGCCGACCTCGCGCATCGCCGGCACCGCGACCTCGACGACGGCCGCCTCGGCGCCCAGGGACTCGGTGGCCTCCTCCAGCTGCTGCCGAGCAGCGGTCGGGTCCAGGTGCGTCGCCGAGCCCAACAGCTCGTCGATGCGATGATCCCGAGCCGGGACGGCGCTCTCCCCCCGCCGAACGATCTCCGCGGCCTCGCGAGCCGTGTGCCCCAGGGTGATCGTGTCGCGGAGCTCGCGGAGCTGTCGTACCTGATCGACCGAGTACCGGCGATGCTTGCCGCTCGTTCGTTCCGGCTCCGGGAAGCCGTAGCGTCGCTCCCAGGAGCGGATCGTCGGGATCGGGATCGAGAGCATCTCCGCGACGGCCGCGATCGGCAGGGAGCCACTCCGGGCCTCGCTCGTCGCGAGGTCGCGAGCCCCCGAGTCGGTCATCGGCTCGGGTCGGCCTGGCCGGCGAACCAGGTCCGCATGCCGGCCAGCGCTCTGGACCCCATGGCGTCGAACGACCCCCGCATGAACGGCTCGGCGATCCTGGCCACGCCGGTCAGCCGCAGGTCGGCGACGTAGTCGATGCGGGTCCCCCCCGAGTCGAGCGGCTCGAACCGGATCGTGTCGACGGCCGCGATCCTCGGCCCGGTCCCCTCCAGCACCACCGCCGACGGCGGATCGTACCGGGTGGTCCGGTAGGTCATCTGCGATTCGCGGCCGCGGAACGTGACCGTGACCCGGTACTCGGCTCCCACTCCGACCGGGGCATCGCGCCCGTCACGGACGCGCTCGGCCGAGACCACCCCCGGGTCCCATCGTGCCGAGCTGGAGAAATCGGCCACGGCGTCGAACGCCTCCCGCGGAGGCTGGCTCACCTCGATGGACTCTCGGAGCACGGGCATCGGGATCTCCTCCCACCACTCGGTTGCATGGTTTCGACCCCACGATCCTACGCATGGATCCGCTAGCTTCATCCGGTCGAACCTATGCAGCGAAGGAGGGACGTGGGGATGCAGCCGCAGGATCTCGTGGACGAGGTGGCCGAGGCCCTCGTCGTTCCGAGCTTCACGCGCGTGGGCCACGCGATGCGCCGCCGCCTGTACGACTGGGTTCCGTTGCAGGAGCTCTCGATGCGCGGCAGGGTCGTGATGGTCACGGGCCCCACCTCGGGGCTGGGGGAGGTGACCGCGACCACGCTCGCCCGCATGGGGGCTCGCGTCGGGCTGATCGCCCGTGATGCCGACAAGGCCGAAGCGACCCGGGAACGCGTCGCCGCGACGACCGGCAACGATGACCTGGTCGTCTACGTCGCCGACATGAGCGACCTCGCATCCGTGCGACGGGCGACGAGCGAGATCGCGGAGAACGAGGCCGCGGTCGACGTGGTGATCAACAACGCCGGGTCGCTGCTCACCTCGCGCCGGACCTCGGTGGACGGCTACGAGATGTCGTTCGCCACGATGGTCCTCGGCCCCTTCGTGTTGACCGGCGGGTTGATGCCGGTGTTGGAGCGCAGCGACGACGCGCGCGTCATCACGGTGACCTCGGGCGGCATGTACCTGCAGGGCTTGGATCTCGACGACCTCCAGATGGAGCGGGAGCCCTACCGCGGAACCGTCGCCTACGCGAGGGCCAAGCGTGCCCAGGTGGTGCTCACGCGCCTGTGGGCCGCGAGGCAGCGAGGCACCTCGGTCGTCGCACACGCGATGCATCCGGGTTGGGCCGACACGCCGGGCATCGAAGGGTCGCTTCCCGGCTTCCGCAGGCTCATGGGTCCCTTGCTGCGGACGCCCGAGCAGGGGGCCGACACGATCGCATGGCTCGCCGCGGCGCCCGAGGTCGCGGAGACGACGGGCAAGCTGTGGCTCGACCGGCGGCCGAGGGCGTTCGACCGGCTCCCGAGCACCCGGGTGACGACCGAGGAGGCGATGCGTCTCTGGGATGCCTGCGTCGAGCTGACCGAGTCGACGACTGCATAGGTTCTTGCCCTCAGAACCTACGCAACCTGCGGCACACTCGAAGTGAGAGGAGGAGGGCGAGTCGTGAACGTGGCGGTGGTGGGAAGCGGGATCTCGGGGCTCGGAGCGGCGTGGGCGTTGTCGCGGACGCACCGCGTCACCCTCTACGAGGCGGACGACCGGATCGGCGGACACGCCAACACGGTCGAGATCGCCGACGGCGGCCGGACCGTGCCGGTCGATACCGGCTTCATCGTCTACAACGAGCGGAACTACCCGAACCTGGTGCGCCTGTTCGACCACCTCGGGGTGCCGACGGAACCCAGCGACATGTCGTTCTCCGTGTCCAAGGGAGGCGGTGCGTTCGAGTACCAGGCTCGCGCCCTCGGCCTGCTCGCGCAGCCCTCCAGCCTCGCGAGCCGGCGCTACCGGCGCATGGTCGCCGACATCCTGCGCTTCTCGAAGCTCGCCGCTCCCGCCGCGCTGGAGCGGGAGGGTGAGACCACCCGCGAGCTGCTCGAGCGGCTCGGGCTCTCGCCGGCCTTCGCCACCGACTTCTTGCTGCCGGTCATCGCGTGCATCTGGTCGTCCCGATTCGAGACCATGCTCGAGTACCCGGCTCGCTGGACGATCGGCTTCCTCGACAACCATGGGCTCCTGAACGTGCTGGAACGGCCGAGGTGGAGGACGGTGACGGGAGGCAGTCGCGAGTACGTCGCTCGCCTGGCCGCCGGACTCGTCGCCGACGTCCGGTTGCGAACCCCGGTCGAGACGATCGTGCGGACCGGCCACGGGGTCGTCGTTCGGGACCGGGCGGGCGGCGTGGGCCACTACGACCATGTCGTGCTCGCCACCCACGCCGACACGTCGCTGGCGATCCTGGGCGAGGACGCGAACCCACGCGAGCGCGAGGCGCTGTCCTCGTTCCGGTACCAGGACAACGTCGCCGTGCTGCATCGGGATCCCTCGTTCATGCCGACCCGTCGGCGAGCCTGGTCGAGCTGGAACTATCTCGCCGAGGAGCGCGAGCCGAACGGACTGGAGCGGGTCTCGCTCTCCTACTGGATGAACCGTCTGCAGAACCTGCAGACCCAGCGGCCCGTGATCCTGACCCTCAATCCCGCTCGGCAGCCCCGCGCGGTGGAGCACGTGTCGCGCTACTCCCACCCGCAGTTCGACGCCTCCGCCGTCGAGGCCCAAGCGCGGATCCCGTCGATCCAGGGGGCCCGCAGGACGTGGTTCTGCGGCAGCTACCTGGGGTTCGGCTTCCACGAGGACGCCCTGCGGTCGGGGCTCGAGGTCGCCTCGGCCCTCGGCTCGCCCGCACCCTGGTGGCGCGGGACGATCGACTCGACCCTGGCCCCGGTTCCTGCCACGATCGGAGCGTGACCGTGGAAGCCGCCTCCGCCCTGTACTTCGGCCGGGTGACACACACGCGCCTGTTCCCTCGCCGACACCGGCTCTCCTACGGGCTGTGGTACCTGCTGGCAGACCTCGACGAGCTCCCCGAGCTCGATCGGACGCTGCCGGGGTTCACGTTCGATCGCGCGGGCCCGGTGAGCTTCCACACGCGCGATCACGGCCCTCGAGACGGGTCGCCGCTGCGCCCGTGGGTCGAGTCCTACCTGGAGCGAGCCGGGATCGACCTCGAGGGCGGGGCGATCCGCATCCTCTGTTTCCCTCGGGTGCTCGGCTACGTCTTCAACCCGCTCTCGGTCTGGTTCTGTCATCACCGTGACGGGAGCCTGCGTGCGCTCCTCTACGAGGTGTCGAACACGTTCGGGGAACGGCACTCGTACCTGGTGCCCGTGGACCGTCCGGCTGTTCCAGGAGAGGTGGTGCGGCGCGAGTTCGACAAGGAGCTGTTCGTCTCTCCGTTCATCGACATGCAGGCCCGGTACGACTTCACGACCAGGGTTCCCGACGATCGCCTCTCGGTGGTGGTCCGCGAGTCGGTCGTCGACGGTCGCGTCCTGGTGGCCGCGCTCACCGCGAGGCGCGCGCCGCTCTCGCGTTCGACGCTGGCCCGCGCCTTCTTCGGCTATCCGCTCGTCACGCTCAAGGTGATCGGTGGGATCCACCTGGAAGCGCTGAAGCTCTGGATCAAGGGCGCCCCGTATCGACGGCGCGGCGCGGCGCCGGCCGAGCCCGTGACCGTGCTGTCACGGACGGACGTGCTCGAGGAGGCCGCGTGAAGGTCCCTGCACGAGCGCTGGACCTCGCGCTCCTCGACGCGATCGGGCGCCGGATCCGGTGCGGCAGCCTCACGGTAGACCTCCCTGGCGGCGGGCGCCGTGGGTACCGGGGTTCCGAACCCGGACCGCGGGCCGCGGTCACGCTGCACGACACGGCGCTGCTCCGACGGATCGCCACGCTCGGCGCCATCGGGCTGGCCGACGGGTACATCGAGGGCGACTTCGACAGCGACGACCTGGCCGGCGTGATCGAGCTGGCCGCGTACCACGTGGAGCCCGGGACCGGCGTCCGCGTGCCGGACGTCGTCGATCGGGCGGGACGAGCGATCTGGAGGCGCGTGGGCCGGGCGAGCGAGCCGCGCGGTGCCCTGCGCGACGTCGTGCAGCACTACGACCTCGGCAACGACTTCTTCGCGCTGTGGCTCGATCCCACGATGACGTACTCGGCGGGCGTGTTCGCGAGCGAGGACACGACGCTCGAGGAGGCCCAGCTCGAGAAGTACGCGAGGCTGGCCCGCGCGACGGGGCTGACCCGCGGTGACCGCGTCCTCGACATCGGGTGCGGCTGGGGAGGGTTCGCCACGTTCGCGGCCGCCGAGATCGGCTGCCGCGTCACGGCGATCACGGTCTCGAAGGAGCAGTTCGATCACGTCGGCAAGCTCGTGGCCGAGCGCGGCCTGGGCGACCTGGTCGAGACGCGTCTGCAGGACTTCCGCCACACCGAGGGACGCTTCGACCGGATCGTCTCGATCGAGATGATCGAGTCGATCCCGAGCTCCGCCTGGCCCGCCTTCTTCGGGCGTCTGTCGGAGCTCACGCGCCCCGGTGGAACGATCGGGCTGCAGGCGATCGTGGTCGCCGACCGCCATTGGCGCACGTCCGATCGGAACCCTGACTTCATCCGGCGGTACGTGTTCCCCGGCGGCCAGGTTCCGGCGCCGATGGTCCTGCGCACCCTCGCGCGCACCCACGGCCTCTCGTGGATCGAGGACCACGGATACGGTGCGTCGTACGCGCGCACGTTGCGGTCGTGGCGAGAACGCTTCGACGACCGCGACACCGACGTGGCGGCCCTCGGCTTCGACGAGCGGTTCCGGCGCATGTGGCGGTACTACCTCTCCTATTGCGAGGGGGGCTTCCGAGCGGGCAGGGTCGACGTCCGGCAGATCGTGCTGGGCGCCTGACGGAGCGAGGGAGGCGATGGATCTCGTCGTCACCGGCGGGACCGTCGTCCGGTCGGACGGCGAGCTCCGCGCCGACGTCTCGATCAGAGGCGGTTCCGTCGTCGCCCTCACCCCGCCCGGGGAAGCCCCGCCGAGTGACCGGCGGATCGACGCGGACGGGCTCCTCGTGCTTCCGGGGTTCGTCGACACCCACGTGCACCTGATGGATCCCGGTTCGACCGAGCGCGAGGACATCCCGACCGGAACGGCCGCCGCGGCGGCGCGCGGCGTGACGACGATCGTCGAGCACACTCATTCGGCGCCGGTCCGCACCGCGGACGACCTCGCTCGGAAGCTCGAGATCGTTCGCGATCGCTCGAACGTCGACATCGGTCTCGCGGCTCACGTCTGGCCGGACATGACCCACGAGCTCGAACCGATGTGGCGAGCGGGGGTGACGTTCTTCAAGATCTTCACGTGCGCGACCCACGGCGTGCCCGCCGTCGAGGGCTCCGCCCTGCGTGATGCATTCGAGCGGATCGCCGGGTTCGACGGGCGATGCCTGGTCCACTGCGAGGACGATGCCGTCACGGCCACGAACGAGCGAACCCTCCGAGCCACCGGACGAACCGACGGTGGTGTGATCCCCGAATGGCGATCGAGCGACGCGGAGATCCGTGCCGTGCGGACGGTCGGCTCCCTGGCCGCCGCGACCGGGGTGCGAGCGACGATCGCCCACGTCTCGTCCCCGGCAGCGGCCGAGGCGATCGAGGAAGCCCGCCGGGACGGGGCCCATCTCGCAGCCGAGGCGTGCCCCCAGTACCTGCTCCTCACCGAGGACGAGGTGCTGCGTCACGGCGCCTTCAGGAAGTTCACGCCGCCCGCCCGCGCACGCGAGCCGGCCGAACTGGACGCGATGTGGGACCTGCTCGCGACGGGGGTGCTCACGCACGTCGCGACGGATCACGCACCGTCCACGCGGCGGCAGAAGCTGGCCGGCGACATCTGGGACGCTCCGTTCGGGCTTCCCGGCCTCGACACGACGAGCCGGTTGCTGTTCGACGCGGTGCATCGGGGGGTCCTCACCTGGCCGGACGTCGCTCTGCGCTACGCCGCCGTGCCGGCTCACCGATACGGCCTTCCGATGAAGGGTCGCATCGACGTCGGCGCCGACGCCGACCTGGCCCTGGTCGATCCGGGCGCGACCACGACGATCCGGGACGAGGACGTCATCTCGAAGGCCGGCTGGTCGCCGTTCGCCGGACGGGTGGTCCGCGGTGACGTCGTCACCACGATCCTCCGCGGACGCGTGATCGCTCACGACGGAGCGTCGCTGGACGATCGGTGGGGTCGGTTCCTCCCGGGCCCGGGAGCGGTGGCTTCGGCGTGACCTGCCCTCGCTCCTGTTGCGGCACGACCCCCTCGTCCCGCACGATCACTCGGGTATGACCGAACACGCCGTGGTGATCGCCGGAGGAGGGCCCGTGGGCCTGATGTTGGCGGGCGAGCTGGCGTTGGCGAACACCGACGTCGCCATCGTCGAGCGGCGCGCCAGCCAGGACCTCGCCGGCTCGCGCGCGGGAGGCCTGCACTCGCGCACCATCGAGATCCTCGACCAGCGTGGGATCGCCGATCGATTCCTGTCGGAGGGACAGCGGGCCCAGGTCCAGGGCTTCGCCTTCAACCGTTTGGACATCAGCGACTTCCCCACGCGGCACCCCTACGGACTCGGCCTCTGGCAGAACCACATCGAGCGGATCCTGGCTGGCTGGGTCGATGAGCTGCCGGTGACGTTCTATCGCTCACGCGAGGTGACGAGCTTCGAGCAGGACCGAAGCGGCGTCGACATCGAACTTGCCGATGGGGAGACGCTGCGCGCGCGATACCTCGTGGGGTGCGACGGAGGTCGCAGCACCGTCCGGAAGGCAGCGGGCATCGAGTTCCCCGGATGGGATCCGACCACGAGCGCGCTGATCGGTGAGGTCGAGGTGGCCGAGGTTCCGGAATTGGGTATCCGCCACGACGACCTGGGCACCCATGCCTTCGGCAGGGTCGAGTACGAGATCCGCGACGGCGAAGTGGCCTTCGCAGAGGAGGGGCCGGTGACCGTCATGGTGACCGAGCGGGAGCCCGGCGCCACCGGCGAACCCACGCTCGATGATCTGAGCGAGGCGCTCATCGCCGTCTACGGGACCGACTACGGGATCCACGATCCCATCTGGATCTCCAGGTTCACCGACATGACCCGGCAGGCGGCGTCGTATCGGGATGGACGGGTGCTGCTTGCCGGCGACGCCGCACACGTGCATTCCCCGGCGGGTGGGCAGGGCCTCAACATCGGAGTGCAGGATGCGGCGAACCTGGGATGGAAGCTGGCCCAGGTGGTCAACGAGGTCTCGCCCTCGAGCCTCCTGGACACCTATCAGGCTGAGCGACACCCCGTCGCCGCCCGCGTGTTGCAGAACACGATGGCGCAGACCGCGCTCATGCGTCCCGGCGAGGCGCGGCTCGAAGCTCTGCGCGTTACCGTGTCCGAGCTGCTCAGCATGGGCGAGCCCCGCAAGCGCTTCGGCGGGATGTTGTCCGGTCTGGACATCCGGTACGACCTTGGGGAGGGGCACCCGCTGCTCGGGCGGCGTATGCCCGATCTCGATCTGGTCACCGCCGACGGTCCACGGCGGGTGTTCGCCCTGCTGCACTCCGCTCGGCCCGTGCTGCTCAACTTCGCTGAACCCGGAGGGTTCGACATCTCACCTTGGATGGATCGGGTTCAGATGCTCGACGCCACATATCGGGGCCCGTGGGAGCTTCCGGTGCTCGGAGCGGTCAGCGCTCCGGCCGCCGTGCTGGTCCGGCCCGACGGATACGTCGGCTGGGTGGGAGACCTCACCGGGCAGGGACTGCCGGACGCGCTCACCACGTGGTTCGGGCCGCCGGCCGTGGCATAGCGCCCACCTCTCCACATGCCATCGCGTGGCGGACCGACGCCGGCTCCAGAGTGCCCGGGGTGGGAGTCGAACCCACACGCCCTCTCGGGCCGGCGCTTTTAAGGCGCCTCCGTCTACCGGTTCCGGCACCCGGGCCGCACGCCGATGCTATCCGTCCGGACGCGTACCATCCTTGACCATGCGGGATCTCCATGCGCTGCCCAAGGCCGAGCTGCACGTGCACCTCGAGGGCGCGATGCGTGTGGAGACCGCCCGGGAGCTGGCCGATCGCAACGGCGTGCCCCCACCGTGGGGACCCGACCGTGACCGATGGCGCTTCGACGGGTTCGTCGACTTCATCGATCGCTACATCGCCCTGTGCGACCTGCTGACCGAGCTCGACGACTTCGCGAGGCTGGGGCGTGAGGTGGTCGAGGACCTCGCGGCCAGCGGGGTGCGCTACGCCGAGGCCGTGTTCACGCCGTCGGCACACGCCGCGGCCTTCGACGACGACTGGACCTCACCGCTGGAGGCGATGCTCGACGGGCTCGAGGCCGGGACGCGCGAGCACGGCACCGTGGTTCGCATCACGCCCGACGTCGTGCGCGACTACGGGCTCGAGGCGGCCGCGCGCACGCTCGAGGTCGCCCTGAAGTTCGTGGACCGGGGGGTGGTGGGGCTGAACTGCGCCGGCACCGAACGCAGTGAGATCGCCCCGTTCGCCCCGGTGTTCCGAGCTGCCAAGGACGCCGGGCTCCGCTCGGTCCCCCACGCCGGCGAGTGGGCGGGGCCGGAGAACGTCTGGCTGACGCTCGAGCACTTCCTGCCCGACCGCATCGGCCACGGCGTGCGTGCGATCGACGATCCGCGGCTGGTCGAGCGGCTCGCCGCCGATGCGATCCCGCTCGAGGTCTCGCCGATCTCCAACGTCGCCACCGGGGTGTACCCCTCCCTCGAGGAGCACCCGTTCCTTCGGCTGCGCGACGCCGGCGTCGTGGTGACGCTGAATTCCGACGACCCCCCGATGTTCGACGCGTGGCTCGGCGACGTATTCGAGGCGGCTCGGCGGGCGTGGGAGCTCACCGACGACGTGCTCGCCGACATCGCGAAGGTCGGGGTGCGGTCCTCGTTCGCCGACGACGCCACGAAGGCCGAGATCGAGCGCGACATCGACGCGTGGCTCGCCGAGCCGGCCCCCGGCTGATACCGGCTTCCGGGTAACCAGCGCCTCCCCCATCCGGCCGATACCTGCACCATGCGACGCCGACACGACGAGCAGGGCTTCACCATGGTCGAGCTCATGATCGTGGTGCTCATCATCGGTCTGCTGATCGCGATCGCCCTGCCGATCTTCCTCGGGGCGCAGCGGCGAGCGAACGACCGGGCCGTGCAGACCGACGTGAGGAACACCTTCCTCGCCGAGCGGGTGTTCTTCACCGACGGGGAAACCTACACGCAGGACGGCACGGTGCTCGAGACGATCGAGCCGGCGCTCTCCTACATGACCGGTGACACGCCCGTCGCGACCGGCCACGTGTACGTGCACGTGCACCTCGTGGCCAACGAGCTGTTCGTCTCAGGCCGGAGCCGCTCGGGCACCTGCTTCTACATCCGGGAGATCGACGGCGACGGCGCCGAGTTCGCCACGTCGGCGGGCTGCGGGGTCGCCGACGTGCAGACCTACACATCGGGCTGGTGACCGCCCACGCGGAGTGCTTGCAGGACCCTGCCGTTGCCGTAGGCTGAGCGATCATGTCGATCGTCACCAGCGGGCTCGACGTCGATCCGCTGGAGGTCCTCGCCGTCAAGATCCGTGAGCGCACCGCCATCGTCGGCGTCGTGGGCCTCGGCTACGTCGGCCTTCCGTTGATCGTCGGCGTGCACGGTTGCGGCTTCCGGGTGATCGGCGTCGACGCCGACGAGGCCAGGATCGACCTGCTGCAGGCGAGACGCTCACCGATCGTCGACATCGCCGATTCCGAGGTGCAGGCGATGGATGCGGCGACGTTCAGCAACACCCCGTCGCCGCTGGCCGAGGCCGACGTGATCGTGCTGTGTTTGCCCACCCCGCTCGCCGACGGTGCTCCCGACCTCACGATGGTGCTGACCGCCGGCGAGGACGTCGCGCGGTACCTGCGCCCCGGGGTGCTCGTCGTGCTCGAGTCCACGACCTACCCCGGCACCACCGAGGAGCTGCTTCGCCCGATCCTCGAGGAGTCGGGCCTGGTGGCGGGCAGGGACTTCGCGCTCGGGTACTCCCCCGAGCGCATCGACCCCGGCAACCGCGACCACCGCCTCGACACCACGCCGAAGGTCGTCGCAGGGCTCACCGACCGGTGCCGCGAGCTCGCGGTGTCGTTCTACTCCGCGTTCGTGCACACGGTGGTCACCACGTCCTCGCCCCGCGAGGCCGAGATGGCCAAGCTGATCGAGAACACGTACCGCCAGGTGAACATCGCGCTCGTGAACGAGCTCGCCGTGCTCGCGCGTGAGCTCGGCGTCGACATCTGGGAGTCGCTGCAGGCGGCGGCCACCAAGCCGTTCGGCTACCAGCCGTTCTGGCCGGGCCCGGGCGTCGGTGGTCACTGCATCTCGATCGACCCCACCTACCTCTCCTGGCGGGCGGGCCAGCAGCTCGGCTATCGCGTGGAGTTCATCGAGCACGCGAACGAGGTGAACAACCGCATGCCCGACTACGTCGTCTCCCGCGTGGCCGATGCCTTGAACGACGCCGGCAAGCCGATCAAGGGATCGAACGTGCTCGGCGTGGGCGTCGCGTTCAAACCGGGCATCGACGACCTCCGGGAGTCGCCGTCGCTGATGGTGCTCGACCGGCTCGCCCGTCGCGGCGCTCACGTCGACTACCACGACTCGTACGTGCCCCGGTGCGAGATCGCGGGCGAGGAGCATCGGTCCGTGCCGCTCGACGCGGCCACCGTCGCGGCCCAGGACATCGTCGTGCTGCTCACGCCGCATGCCGACGTGGACGTGCACGCGCTCGTCAACGCTGCGTCGATGGTGTTCGACACCCGAGGGGTGACGGTCGGCATCGACGCCCCCAACGTCGTTCGGCTCTGAGACCCGCCCGCCCTCCACGAGGCGCGGGCTCTCGGGACCCGACCTACGCGGGCCGTTCATCGACCGTGATCGACTCGATGTACACGGCCTCGGTGGGAACGCTGTTCTCGCCGGGGATCCCCGGGTTCTCGGTGCCCGGCACCCGTCCGATGCGCCGCACGACGTCGAGTCCTTGCGTGACGTCGCCGAAGATCGTGTACTCGCCGGCGCCGGCGCCCGGGTCGAGCTGGGGTGTGGGCTCGAGGGTGACGAAGAACTGGCTGCCGTTCGTGCCCGGCCCGCTGTTCGCGTAGGCCAGTAGACCGGCCGCGTCGAACGTCTGGTCGGGTGAGGTCTCGATGTCGAAGGAGTACCCGGGGCCGCCGCTCCCGTCGCCGAGCGGGTCGCCGCCCTGGATCACGAAGCGCTCGACGATGCGATGGAACGTGAGCCCGTCGTAGAACCCCTCGTCCGCGAGGAAGACGAAGTTGTTCACCGCCTGCGGCGCGATATCGGGGCGCAGCATCACCTCGAACGCCCCGCACGACGTCGCGATCGTGGCCGTGTACGTGGCCTGCTCGTCGATCATCATCGGAGGCGGCCCGACGAACTGCGGACGCTTGCCCCCCGCTCCGGACGGCACGTCCGCTCCGCACGCGACGGCCGACGGCGGCTGGGCGACCGGCTCGACGGAGCCCGACCTCGTGCCCGGTTCCGCGGCGGGCGAGGCAGACGGGGTGGGGGTGGCCGCCGCCGGTTCCTCATCGCCTCCGGTGAGGATCGCGTAGCCGGCGACGAGCAGCGCGAGCCCCGCGATGCCTCCGACGACGCCCAACGTGATGTCACGGCGGCGCTTGGCCGCATGCCGCTCGGCCTGGCGGCGCGCCGCCAACTTCGCGAGCTGCTTCTCCCTGGATCGCTTCGACATCCGGCGGCAGAGACTACCCGCCGAGCATCTCGAGGGCCAAGCCATCGAGGATGTCGGACTCGCTCACGAGCGCCCGCTCGATGCCGAACCTCCGCATCGTGGCCACGAGGATCTCGGCGCCGGCCACGATCACGTCGCCGCGGCCGGGGGCCATCACCGGCAGCGCGTTCCGCTCGGCGTTCGTCATGCCCGCCAGGTCGTCGAGGACCTCCTCGGCCCGTTCGCGCGCGAGCCACGTGCGGTGGATGCGGTCGGGGTCGTACCGGTCGAGTCCGAGCGCGAGGGCCTGAACGGTGGTGGCCGTGCCGGCCACGGCGATGAACGTGCGGGCCTCACCGACCGGCACGGCCGCCTCGACCTCGTCGAGCCCCGCGGCCACGTCCGCCTCCAGGGCCGCGAGATCACCGGCGGTCGGCGGATCGTGCCGTTCGTGGCGCTCGGTCATGCGCACGCTGCCCATGCGCGTCGAGATCGACCGCTCGGGAACGCCGGGCATCGATCCGTAGACGAACTCGGTCGACCCGCCTCCGATGTCCTGCACGACGAACGGGCCGACGGCCGCATCGAGCCCGTGCGTGCCGCCGAGGTAGGACAGGGCGGCTTCCTGCTCCCCGGTGATGACCTCGAGCTCGGAACCCGCCAGGTCCCGAACGGCGGCCGCGTACTCCTCGCCGTTCGCGGCCTCCCGGACGGCGCTCGTGGCCCCCACCCGGATGCGCTCGACCCCCAGGGCCCGGGCCCGCCGGCAGTACGTGCCCAGCACCTCGACCGTTCGAGCAACCGCCTCCGGGTCGAGCCGGCCGGTGCGATCGACGCCGCGGCCCAGCCGCGTGATGACCATGTCTCGAGCGAGCTCGGTCGCGGGGTCGTGTGGCGACGCGCCCGGCTCGAGCACCAACAGCCGGATCGAGTTCGTCCCCTGGTCGATCGCGGCGACCCGGCCCGAGCGCGCCTCGGCATGCACGGGCTCGACGTGGTCGGCGGTCCACGCGCCGACGGCATCGTCGCCGCCGGCCAGCCGGTAGGCGTAGTGGGCATGCAGGCACTTGATGCCCTGGCTCGTGCCGGCCACCCCGCCCCAGGCGGCCGCCGCGGGGAGATCGCCTGCGCGATCGGCCGCGTACGCGGAGTGCGCGGCTTCCACGGCCTCCCGGAACTCCGCGTCGATACGCATGCGGTCGTTGAGCCGGCCGATGCAGCCCTTCGACTCGACGCGCGAGACCGCGGTGACCGCCTCCGGACACGTGAGCCAGTACGTCGTGGGGAAGGGGTCGCCGGCGGCATCGAGGGGGGCATTCCGGATCACCAGCGGGTGACCGCCCGTGCAGCGGACGACGACGACGAACGTGGTCGTCGGCTCGCGCCCGAGCTGCTCACGCACGGTGTCGACGTCGGCGGCTCGCAGCTCCCGCTGCGCGATCGGCATCGGCTCGATCATCGCCGACATGTTCCCAGGACCGCGACCGGAGCCTCGTACCATCGCCGCATGCACGGCGACCGATCCTCCGCACGCGACCGAGCCTTCCTGCGCACGACCGTTCGATGACCCGCGACGCCGGCTTCACCGCGATCGAGACCGAGCGGTTGCGGTTGCGACGGTTCGCTCCGCGCGACGTGGTCGCCTTCCATGCGTACCGAGCCGACGACGACGTGGCCCGGTTCCAGTCGTGGCGCGACTACACGCTCGAGCGGGCGGAGCGATTCGTCGAGGAGCTGTCGCGGGCGCACCCGGGCGTGCCCGGCGAGGCCTTCCAGTTCGCCGTCGCCCGCCTGGAAGACGACGGCCTCGTCGGCGATTGCATGCTCGCGATCGATCCCGGTGATCCGCCGATCGCCGAGATCGGCTACACGTTGGCGCCCGCGCATCAAGGTCGCGGATATGCGACCGAGGCGCTGGCCGCCCTGCTCGACTACGCGTTCGACGTCCACGGGGTCGCGACGGTGCGCGCCGTGACCGATGCCCGCAACGGGCCGTCGATCGCGGTCGCTGAGCGCATCGGCATGCGCCACGTCGCCACGGTGCGAACCACGTTCAAGGAAGAGCCGTGCGAGGAGCACACGTACGAGATGACGCGAGCGATGTGGGGGACGCGTACGTGAGCGGCGGGTCGGTTACTTCCGCTTGTGCTCGACCGCGCGCTTGTAGTCCACCAGGCGCTCCTCGCTCTGGCGCATGAACTTCTTGAGCATCTGCTCGAACTCGGGGTCGGAGCCGCGCCGCGGCCGCGACGGGGCGGGGTCCTGCAGCGCCTTGATCGAGAGATCGATCTTGCCGTCTTCCTTGATCGCGCGCACCTTGGCCTGCACGACGTCCCCCTCCCTGAGGTGCTCGTGCACGTCCTTCACGTAGTTGCGGTCGATCTCGGAGATGTGGACCAACCCGAGGCGGCCGTCCTCGAGCTTGAGGAACGCTCCGTATGGCGTGATGCGCTCGACGGTGCCGTCGATCACCGCGCCGATCTCGATCTCAGCGATGTCAGATGCCCCTTTCCCTTGCGATCCCGGGCTTCTCCCGAGTGAGGCGCCAGTGTGACCGGGTTGCACGGAGGCGTCAATCGGACCGCGTGAGCGATGTGCGACCGTTGTCAACCAGGGTTGACGGCCTGAGGGGCCGTAGGTACGGTGCGGACATGGAGACCATCCAAGGCGCCGCGTACGAGGGCGGCAACCCGCTCGACGGCTTGGCGGCCATCGCGAAGCGCAGACGCGAGCTCGATGTCGAGGAGTACCACGAGGTGCTGCGGGCGCGAGCGGCCGGCGTCAGCTGGCAGGGCATCGCGGCCGTGCTGGGCGTCAGCAGGCAGGCCGTGCACAAGAAGTTCAAGCGGCGGATCCCGAGCTGACAACGCAGATGGAGGTCGTCGAGCTTCCCGACGTCGGGGCGTTCCTGGCTGCTGCCGAACCGGTCCTCCTCCGAGACCCGGCGGCGAACAACCTCCCGCTGGGCATCGCGCAGCAGCTGGTGGATCGGCCGGGATCCTACGACGAGGCGTTCTTCTGGGTCGCCCGGCGCGGTGGTGCGATCGTCGGTGCCGCGATCAGGACGCCCCCCTACCCCGTGGTCCTCGCCGAACCGCTCGCCGAGGAGGCCGTCGAAGCCTTCGTCGGCGAGCTCGTGCGCTCCCAACCCGGTCTCCCGGGCGTCACCGCGAACGAGCCCTGGGCGAGCCGGTTCGCCGACGCGTGGACCGCGGCCACCGGTGAGCCCTGGCGGCTGGCACTCGGGCAGGGGGTCTTCGTGCTGACCGCCGTCGAGCCGCCGAGGCCGGTGGGCGGCGCATGCCGGCCGGCCACCGAGCGCGACCGCGATCTGCTCGTCCGATGGCTGGAAGCGTTCGAGCGCGAGGCGCTGCAGGCGACGATCCGCGACGAGGGCTTCATCGAGCGGGACCTCGCGTCGCGGCTCGGCCCGGAGACGTCGGCCGGATTCTCGATCTGGGACGAGGACGGCCAGGCCGTCTCGCTCACCGGATGGCGCCGGATCCCCGGCGGTGCCCGCATCGGACCGGTGTACACGCCCCCCGAGGTCCGGGGCCGCGGCTACGCATCGAACCTCGTCGCCGAGGTCAGCGCCGAGATGCTCGAGCGAGGTTCCGAGGCGTGCTTCCTCTACACCGACCTCGGCAACCCCACGTCGAACGCCATCTACCGTCGACTGGGCTACGAGCGGATCGGGGAAGCCTCGATGATCGTGTTCGGCGAGGAGTAGTCCGGCTCAGCAGCGGTTGGCGGGCGGCGGGCCGTTCGCCGGCACCATCACGAACGCGGTCTCGCCGGGCCGCACCATGCCGAGGCATTCGCGGGCGCGCTGCTCGAGGTAGGCAGGATCGTTGAAGCGGGCGATCTGCTCCTCCAGCCGAGCGTTGCGACGCTCGAGGTCCTCGGCCTGTCGCTCCAGCTGGGCGAGGTGGTTCCGTTGGTCGATCAGGGCTCGCAACGGCGCGACGGCGAGCGTGAGCAGGATCAGCGAGACCATCGCAAGCACAGCCGCTCGCGCCGTGAGCCGCGGGCGCGTCGTGCGCTCGCGCGTGACCTCGTGCCGGCCGGGCTCGCGGCGCCAGGAGGTCGCCTGAGCCGTCGCGGGCCGGTGAGCCGTCGAGGCTTCGCGCGTGGCGCTTCGCTCCGCGGCGGTCGGGGAAGGAACCGCAGGGTTCATGGCCTAGGCGACCCCCGGCGGCGCACCCGAGAGGGACCTGCCGCCACGGTACCGGGCGTCGTCGCCCAGCTCTTCCTCGATGCGCAGGAGTTGGTTGTACTTCGCCGTGCGCTCGCCGCGGCTCGGGGCCCCCGTCTTGATCTGCCCGGCGTTCGTCGCCACTGCGAGATCGGCGATCGTGGTGTCCTCTGTCTCGCCGCTGCGATGCGAGACGACGTTCGCATAGGCGCTGCGCGTCGCGAGCGCCATCGTGTCGAGGGTCTCGGTGAGCGAGCCGATCTGATTCACCTTGATCAGGATCGAGTTCGCGACCCCCTCGCGGATGCCGCGCTCGAGCCGTTCGCCGTTCGTGACGAACAGGTCGTCGCCGACGAGTTGCACACGGGCACCGAGCTCGCGCGTGAGCGCGGCCCACCCGCGCCAATCGTCCTCATCGAGGCCGTCCTCGATCGAGACGATCGGGAACCGGTCGATCAGGCCGGACCAGAACCCGATCATGTCGTCGGCGGTGCGTTCGGCCCCCTCGAGCCGGTAGCGGCCGTCGTCGGTGCGCAACTCGCTCGTCGCCGGATCCATCGCGAGCGCGACCTCGTCGCCCGGCGTGAGGCCCGCGTGCTCGATCGCGCGCATCAGCCACTCGAGGGCCTCGGCCGCGGTCGCGATCTCGGGAGCGAACCCACCCTCGTCTCCCACGCCGGTGGCGAGCCCCTCGTCGTGCAACAGCCCCTTGAGCGAGTGGAAGCACTCAGCGCCCCAGCGGATCGCCTCGCCGAACGACGCGGCACCCACCGGCATCACCATGAACTCCTGGAGCTCCAGCTCGTTGTCGGCGTGAGCCCCGCCGTTGATCACGTTCATCATGGGGGTCGGCAGCACGTGGGCGTTCGGCCCCCCCAGGTAGCGGTACAGCGGCATCCCGTTCGAATCGGCCGCGGCCTTCGCGACCGCCATCGAGACACCGAGCACGGCGTTCGCTCCCAGGTTCGACTTGGCGTCGGTGCCGTCGAGGGCGAGCAAGGCAGCGTCGACGCCGCGTTGGTCGAACGCGTCCATGCCGGTCAGCGCCTCGGCGATGACCTCGTTCACCTTGCCGGCCGCGCCGAGCACGCCCTTGCCGCCGTACCGCTCGTCGCCGTCGCGCATCTCGAGCGCCTCGTGCTCGCCGGTCGACGCCCCGCTCGGCACGCCGGCGCGCCCGAACGCGCCGTCGTCGAGCCACACGTCGACCTCGACGGTGGGGTTGCCCCGCGAATCGAGGATCTCGCGGGCATGCAGGGAAGCGATCGAGGACATCGGACGACGATGGTATCCGACGTCCCCGTTGTGGCCGGGATTTCCTCGCTCACACCGGATCGCCGGTCCGGCTCGCCTCACCTCCGGGGCTGCGCGTGAACAACCGGCTCTGGCCGATCTCGTCGAAGCCCAGCCTCACGTACAGGTGGCGTGGCCAGTCCTCGGCGTCGGCGAACAGGAAGACGAACGTGGCGCCGGCTGCACGGGCCTCCTGGGCAGCCCGGAGTACGACGTTGCGCGCCACCCCGCGGCCTCGGAACTCCTCGAGCGTGTTCACGTCCTCGATCTGGGCGATGTCACCGATCACGTAGAGCTCGCACGAGCCCGCGAGCTCGCCGTCGATGCGTTGAGCGAAGAACCTCGCACCGACGCCCTCGGCCAGCACTCCACGGAACGCGGCCATGCTCGTCGCGATGGCCGGATCGCTGCTCCACGGCTGTCGCGCGTGGATCTCCAGGCTCAGCGGGCGATAGTCCGCGTACCCGAGCTCCTCGGTCGCCGCCGTGTGGGGCTCACGATCGGCTTCGCGGCGGAGCGCCATGACCGTCAGGCGCTCGACCGCGTACCCGTGCCCGGCCAGTCCCATCGCTACCGTATCGGCGTCGGCGATCGAGGCGAACTCGATCTCTCGATGACCGAACGCCGCGTACGCCTCGTCGAGCGCCCCCGCGACGTCGTCGGCCGTCGCGCCGCCGAGCGCCCGATCCGCGATCGCCATGTTCGCGTCGTAGCGCAGCGGGTAGTCGTCGTGGAAGTACGCCGTGCCCCAGGGCAACGCTGCCGTGCGCGTGCTGGTGCGGGCCAGCACCTCACGCCGGAACCCGAACGCGCGCTGATGGTCGACGGCGGTCATCGCTGGGCGAGGATACCCGGCGTCGACGTGACGCTAGTCCGCGAGGGACGACCCGATCACGTCGGCGGTATCGCCGTTGGCGCCGCAGACCAGCACGACGACGCGTTCATCGACGGCCGGCTCGAACGCCCCGCAGAGCACCGCGGCGAGGGCCGCCGCCCCACCGGGCTCGGCGAACATGCGGAGCTCGCGCCAGAACGCTCGCTGCGCTCCGAGGATCGCCTCGTCGTCCACGAGCACGACCCGCTCGACGTGTCCCGCGCTCGCCACGGCGAACGCGATGTCGCCGACCCGTCGGGTGCCGAGCGAATCGGCGGCCCGGCCGGAGACCGGGACGTCGACGGGCCTGCCGGCTTCCAGGGCGGCATGCAGGCATCGGGAGGACGCCGGTTCGACGCCGATCACGCGGGTTCCGCTGCCGGCATACCACGACGCGATGCCACCGATCAGCCCGCCGCCGCCCACGGCGACGAGCACGGTGTCGGCGTCGGGCGCCTGTTCCGAGAGCTCGGCGCCGATCGTTCCCTGCCCGGCGACGACCCCCGGCTGGTCGAACGGGTGCATCCAGGTCGCGTCGGTCTCGGCCACGCGCTCCGCGGCGGCCGCCGATGCCTCGTCGTAGTAGCCGTCGATCACGTGGACCTCCGCCTCGGTCGCACGCACCTTCTCGATCTTGGCCGCGGGCGAGGTCGACGGCACGAAGATCTCGGCGTGGTAGCTCAGGGAGCGGGCGGCGTGGCCGACCGCAAGCCCGAAGTTCCCGCCGCTGGCGGCCACGACGCCCGCGGGCCCCACGTCGGCCGTGAGCATGCGGTTGAAGGCCCCGCGCGGCTTGAACGAGCCGGTCACCTGGAGCAGCTCGAGCTTGAGCGTGAGCGGTGCCCCGACC
>DASZOO010000103.1:0-4652 GCA_035550775.1 Actinomycetota bacterium
CCGAACGAGCCCGGCGACGAGGAGTGCATGATCGTCGGGCGGGACGACGAGCCGAGGCTGTTGTTCGTGGAGGTCCCGGAGGGCAAGCACGTGAAGAACCGTGTGCACCTCGATCTCGAACCGACCGACCGCGATCGCGACGAGGAGATCGAACGCGTCATCGCCCTGGGCGCCACCCCGCTGCACGACCTCCGCAAGGAGGACGGAAGCGGCTGGCTCGTGCTCGCCGATCCCGAGGGCAACGAGTTCTGCATCCTGCGCAGCCGGGCCGAGCGCGAACGAGACTGAACCACCTCGGAACCTCGCGACACGCGCGATCGCAGGAGAGGAGGCGTTCATGCGGATCAGGAACGCGTCGGTGCTGGCGCTGGCGGGGGCGCTGGTCGTCGGGCTGCAGGCGAGCTCGACCGCAGCCGATGCAGGCGACCCGCGCAAGCCGGCGTGCACGATCACCGGCACCGACGGGGACGACCGCCTCAACGGCACATCGGGCGCCGACGTCATCTGCGGCAAGGGCGGGATTGATCAGATCGACGGCAGGCAAGGCGACGACATCATCTTCGCCGGCCCTGGGCAGAGCGACCTCGTCAAGGGCTCCGGCGGCGACGACACGATCCGTGGCGGGGCCGGTTGGGACATCGCCCTCGGTGGGCCTGGCCGTGACGTCGTCCGCGGCGGCCCGGGGCGGGACGACGTCCGGGGAGGCGTCGGCCTGGATCGGCTGTTCGGGGGGATCGGGAGCGACCTCTGTCTGAACGCGACGGACGGCCGCCCCGGCGATCGGGTCAACGGGGGCCCCGGCACCGACCACGCGGACCGGGACGCGGGGGACCGTCTGGTCGCGGTCGAGGTGGTCGCCCCGTTCGTCTGCTTCGGCGGGTGAGTGACTAGTCCGGAGCCCCGGAGGGGATCGTTCCCCCGGGGCTCGGCCGGCTCGGCGTCATCCGACCCTGAGCTGTCCCTGCATCCAGGGGTGGACGGCGCACAGGTAGAACAGGTTCGTACCGGCGGAGGCACTGATCGTCGCGCCGATCGTCTGACCGTCGAGGATCAGCAACGAGTCGCCGGGCTGGTCGAGGCCCGCCTGGCCGACGTTGACCCTCACCACCGGAGGGCCGCCCGTGCCGAAGTGCGCGTCGAGGGCCGCATTGCAGGCCTGGCAGTTGAATGATTCGGCCAGTGACGTCGGCAGCTGACCGCGCCTCACCAGGGTGATCGTGTGGGGGTCCGGGACCTTGTCCTGGTCGATCCATCGCACGCGTTCGCCCGTGTGCGGGAACGAGCGCTCGGGCGAGAACCGGAACGTCGATGTGACCAAGGCATTCGCTTCGAACGTCTCTCGTCCGAGCAGACGAACGACCTTGGGCTGGTGGGCCCGGTCGGGGGTTCCTCCCGCGACCGAGCCGAAGGTCGCGACGGACGCGAGCACGATGAGGGTCGCGCCGATCATCGCGAGGAGTCGCTGACGCATGATCTCTCCTTTGTCGTGTCGAGAACGTGGATCACGCGGACGCCGGCGGGGGGCTTCGGCAGGACCGACCCGGTTGTAGCGGTGGGACCATCACCGACCGCATGGGACCGTTTCCCTCTCGGGGGCGATAGAGGCCATCCTTGGTGAGAAGGTCGAAAAGGTCAACGTGGCTCGCTAGCCCATTTGACCGACTGACCGACGGCGTGGTGCCGGGATAGCGTCCCTCGGAAAGCCAACCCGAGAGACACCACGCCTCCTAGCGCCTTCCCGGGCATCGACCGATCCTGGGCACAACCCCACTGGGGGACGGCGAGACGCTAGGAGGTGTTGCCCAGATGGCAGGCCCGGAGGGCATCCGGTCCTGGATCGACGAAGAGTTCGTCGATCTCCCCGCGTTCCCCTCGGACCCCGCTCTCGTCGGCGACTGCGCCTGCCCCTGGTCGCCGTGCGAGCGGGACGCGACGATCGACGGGCTCTGCACGATGTGCCACGAGGTGTGCGTGAGCCGCCCGAGATAAGGCCCGGCCACCTATCGTCCTACCGACCCTGGCGGACGACCTCCTGGGGTCCCCTCCCCACCCGGAGGAGGTCGAGCATGGCGAACCCCACCTCGACATCCCCGGGATGCTTGCGCAACCACTCCCGCGCTGCATCGAGGACGATCGCGCATCGGCGGATAGGACATCGGGGCGGGCCGGCACGTGGACATCCTCGTGCTGTGCTTTCATGGTCGGCGCGCATGGAACCGGGCCGAGCCATCATCGTGGATGCCCTGGCCGGGGCGGACACTCGCCCGTCGCGACTCGAGATCTACGACCGCGACATCGGCGTCAGACTGCTCCACGAGGACCCGGTCTCGGGAGCCGAGCACTACCTCATCCGCTACCCGGCCGGGCTGAAGACCCGCGCGCACCGGCACACCGCCTCGCAGACGATCGTGGTGCTCGAAGGGCGGCTGGCGGTCAACGGCCGCATCGTCGGTCCGGGTTCGTACTGCCACTTCCCAGCGGGCGAGGCGATGCTCCACGCTCCCGCCGACGACGAACCTTGCCTGTTCGTGAGCATCTTCGACGGACCCGTCGACGCGGAACCGCTCGAGGAGGGCTTCTGAGGGCGCGCGTGGCACGATGGGACGATGCGGACGACGATCGTCGCGGTGACGTGCCTCTGTTTGACGACGTTCGCCTGCGACCCGGGGCAGGCGCCCGCGGAGCGGGGTGAACCCGATCAGGGCGTGTCGTTCACGACCTCGTCGGGGGAACGCGCGTGGCTCGACGTTCGCATCGCGGACTCCGACGACGAACGCGCGCGCGGGCTGATGGGGGTCGAGCTCCTCGGCGACCACGAGGGCATGGCCTTCGTGTACGACGAGCCGACCACCGGCAGCTTCTGGATGAAGGACACGTTGATCCCGCTGTCGATCGCGTTCGTCGACGACGGTCGCATCGTCGCCGTCGAGGACATGATGCCGTGCACCGCCGACCCGTGCCCCACGTGGGACGCCGGCGGCGCGGAGTACACGTTGGCGATCGAGGCCAACGCCGGCTGGTTCCTCGACCAAGGCGTCGGGGTCGGCGACCGAGCCGAGCTCGAGGAGGCCGGGCGTGCCTGAGCCGATCGACGAGTGCATGCTCTGCTCCGCGGAGCGCATGACCAACTGGCTCCACGAGGACGAGGACTGCTGGATCGCGGAGTGCGTGATCTGCCGCACGCCGATGGTGGTGTGGCGCACGCACGGCCTGCCAGAGCCCGAGCACGAGGCGCGCCTGCTCGCCCACCTCGAGCGCGTGGCGGCCGAGCGATACGGCGACGAGGGGTACTACGTCGACGCGGAGCGGCGGCGCATCCCCGACCACTGGCACGCGCACGCCCGCCCGGCCGGCGGCTTCTTCGACGAGCGGAGCGAGCTCTACGGCAAGTACTGAGCCCTCACGAGCCCGGGTTCGCGGTCGCGTGAGGGAACGCGCGCCGGAGGAACCGGTCGAACTGGGGCACGGTGAACGCGGTGAGGCCCCGTTTGGGCGCGTAGAGCAGGCCCTTGTCGATCAGCCTCGCGCGGGTCTCCGCGACGCGCTCGACCTTCCGGCCGAGCTGGGCCGCCACGACGCTCGCCCGCTGGGGCTCCGGGCCGAGCTCCGCGAGCGCCCGCAGGTAGGTCACCTCGGCGTCGCTGGCGCGTTCGAGCCGGGTACTGAAGAAGTCGTCGTCGAGCTTGGCCTCGACCACCGCCTGCGCCTCGACGGCGTCGACCGGACCGATCGGCGAGCCCTCGGCCCGGTCCCACAGCACCCGCCCGTACTCCTGGATGAAGTACGGGTAGCCCTGCGTGTACTCGAGCACCGTGCGCACGGCGCGCGGGTCGATCTCGACGCCGAGCTCTCGAGCCGGGTCGACCAGGGCGTCCTCCGCCGCCCGGTCGTCGAGCGGGCCGAGCCTGGGGAACCGGAAGAGCCGCTCCGCGTACGACTTGGCCTCGCCGGCGAGCCGAGGGAGCTGCGGGAGCCCCGCGCCGACGAGGGTGATCGGCAACTGGCGCTGCACCGTCTTGTGCATCGCGGCGATCAGGGCCTCGAAGGGCTCGTCGTCGAGGAACTGGATCTCGTCCATCAGGAAGACCACCCCGCGTTCGTGGTCGGCGGCGGCCTCGCCGAGGGCCACGAGTAGGTCGGTGAGGTCCTCGCCGAGGTCGCCGCTGTCGGCGCGTCCGCTGAGGGGCTCGAGGTCGAGGCTGCCGGTCACCGATCCATCGGTCGAGACCGTGAGCGAGAACGACTGCAGGATGCGGGCCGCCCGGCGAGCGCGTTCCTTCCATCGCTCCCGAGGCGCGATCTCCAGGAGCGCTCGCTTCGTCAGGTGCGCCATGCGCCCGGTGAACCGGGTGGTGCGCGTGATCTCGGTCTCGACCGAGACCCATCCGGCGGCGACCGCGCGTTCCTGGAACGCCCCCAGCAGCACGGTCTTGCCGACCCCGCGGAGGCCCGTCACCATCAGCGACTGCTCCGCCCGCCCGCGCTGTAGCCGGGCGAGCAGCACCTCGAACGCGTCGAGCTCCGCATCGCGGCCCACGAGCGCCGGTGGCTTGGCGCCGGCGTTGGGTGTGTAGGGGTTCAGCCCCGGATCCACTCGGAGACCTTATCGTTCTTCACAAGACTTCGCAAGGTATGAGAAGTCACGAGAAGTC
>DASZOO010000104.1:0-4571 GCA_035550775.1 Actinomycetota bacterium
GCGACCTGGCGAGCATCACCGTGGCGTCGGCGGCGCCGATCTCGTCCTCGTGCAGGGCGAACAGCTCGATCGCCGAGCGCAGGTCGTCGTCGGCCTCGTCGAAGTTCCCGGCCACCAGCGCGGCCGAGCCGGCCCCCAGCAGGGTCCGCGGACGTCGGGGGTCGTCCGCGGACATGAGGTCGAGCGCGCGGCGCGAGTGCACGAGCGAGCGCGCGGGATCCAGCCCCACCGCCCGGTTGGCCGCGGCCACGAGGTGATCGATCGCCTGGTCGGCCATCGCGGCGGCCATGGGTTCGCCGGCCGCGGCGGCGAGATCGTGCGCCTCGGCGAAGTGGTAGGCGAGACGTTCCTCGCGATCGGCCGTGCCCACGCCCAGCGCGCCGGAGAGCCAGGAAGCGACCGCCCGATGCTTGCGTGCCCGGTCGGCGCGGGGGATGCGCCCGTACGCCACGTCGCGCACCAACACGTGGCGGAACGTGTACTCGGTCTGGCCGGCAACCGACGTGGTCTTCGAGCGCCGCAGCACCTCCCGGTCGACCAGCTCCTCCAGGGTTCCCCTCGCCACCTCGTCGGGAGCCCCGGTGATCGTGGCGACCGCACCCGGCCAGCACGTGAACCCCACGACGGCCGCGTCCTGCGCGGCGGCTCGCAGACGAGGGGGCAGCACGTCGAGCCTCGACGAGAGCAGCGCCTGGATCGTCGGCGGCAGGGCGACCGCGTCCGGCACCCGCTCGTCGCCACCCTCCCGGAGCGCCTGGTCTCGGAGCATGCGCATGAACTCCTCCGCGTAGAGCGGGTTCCCCCCCGACCGCTCGACGACCGCCTCCGCCAGGTCGGCGGGAAGGGTGTCGCGGTCCCTCAGGGCGGCCACGAGCTGGGCGGTCTCGGCCTCGGCGAGCGGCTCGAGCTCCATCGTCGTCGCGCCCGGCCGGTCTCCCCAGCCGGGCCGCACGTCGAACAGCTCGCGCCGGCCGGCGACGATCACGGTGAGCGGCACGGCTCCCACGCGGTCCAGGAGCAGGTCGAGGAAGGAGAACAGCGCCGGCGACGCGCCGTGCGCGTCCTCGAAGGCCAGGATCGTCGGGTTCTCCTGCGCGAGTCGCTCGACGAAGGTCGCCCAGGCCGAGAACGTCTCCTCCCGCGTGGTGTCGTCGGTCGTCGCCTGGGCAGTCACCAGCGGCAGCAGGTAGCGACGCAGCCGCTCGATCTCGGTCTCGCCGGTGGCCACCCGCTTCAGCGTCTCCTCCAGCTTCGACGCGACCGCTTCGGGCGGGTCGGAGTCGAGGATGCCCGCCTCAGCCTTCACGATGTCGGCGAACGGGGCGAACGCGGTCGTGTCGCCGTACGGGAGCGGCCGCCCAACGCGCCACCGAACGAGCTCCGGCAGCTCGTCGGTCACGACCGAGAGCTCCGCGACCAAGCGGCTCTTGCCGAGCCCGGCGTCACCGACGATCGTGACCAGCCGCGGCCGATGGTCTCGCATCGACGAGAGGAACCCGGTGCGCAGGGTGCTGAGCTCGTCTCGGCGACCCACGAACGGCGCCCCCGCCGGGTCGGGCGGCTCGATCGCCATGCGTCCCCTCGACTCGATCGGCGCCCAGATGCGGATGGGGTCGGCCTTGCCCTTCACCGTGACCGGGCGCAGCTCCTGCCATCGGAAGGTGTAGCGGGTGGCGAGATAGGTGGACTCCGCCACCACGATGCCGTCCGGCGGTGCCGAGGACTGCAGGCGAGAGGCCGTGTTCACCACGTCGCCCGTCACGCGCTCGCCGATCCGAGGTCCGCGCCCCAGGGAGACGACGACCTCGCCGGTCGCGATGCCGACCCGCACGGCGAGCGCCGAGGGATCGAGCCGGCGCCGCTGCTGGACCTCGTCCCGGATGCGCAGGGCGGCCCGAACCGCCCGCTCCGCGTCGTCCTCGTGTGTGGTGGGCACGCCGAACACGCCGAACACCAGGTTGCCGACGACCTTCTCGATCGTGCCACCGAAACCCTCGATCAGGCGGCGCAACAGCTCGTGGAAGGGACGGAGCATCGCGCTGAGATCCTCGGGATCGGCACCGGGATCGCTCCGTCGCTGCACGTCGGCGATGTCGGTGAACACGGCCGTGATCAGGCGGCGTTCCTCACCCGGGGACTCGAGCGGGGTGCCGCAGGAGATGCAGAAGCGGGCCTGCTCGGGGTTCTCGGTGCCGCAGCTCGGACAGGTCCGCACACCCCCGAGTGTACGGAGCAACCCTGGGCTCCCTGCGGCGGAGGTGGATCGAGGGTCACCTCGATCTTCCATGCGCGGGGCCGAGCGGCAGATGTCGGCCGTGAGCCATAGACTCGATGGGTGCCCCCGTTCACGCTGCGTTCCGAGTTCCGCCCTGCGGGCGATCAGCCTGCCGCGATCGAGCAGCTGACCGCGGCCGTGCAGAGCGGCGACGAGCACGTGACGCTCCTCGGGGCCACCGGCACCGGCAAGACGTTCACGATCGCGCACGTGGTCGAGCAGGTCCAGCGGCCGACGCTCGTGATCGCGCCGAACAAGTCGCTCGGCGCCCAGCTCGCCAACGAGTTCCGGGAGGTCTTCCCCGACAACGCGGTCGAGTACTTCGTCAGCTACTACGACTACTACCAGCCCGAGGCCTACATCCCGTCGACCGACACCTACATCGAGAAGGACAGCTCGATCAACGACGAGATCGAGCGCCTGCGCCACTCGGCCACCGCGGCGCTGCTCGGCCGGCGCGACGTGCTGATCGTCGCGAGCGTCTCCTGCATCTACGGGCTCGGCTCGCCCGAGGAGTACGAGGGGCAGATCCTGCGGCCGTACAAGGGCACCGAGATCCCGCTCGAGTTCGCGATGCAGCGGCTGGTCGACATCCAGTACTCACGGAACAACGTGAGCCGAGCCCGCGGCACGTTCCGGGTGCAGGGCGACACCCTCGAGGTGTTCCCGCCGTACGAGCAGACCGGGTATCGGGTCGAATGGTGGGGCGACACGGTCGAGAAGATCTCGAAGTTCGATCCGGTCACCGGCGAGATCGTCGACGACCAGATCGTCGACCTCACGGTCTTCCCCGCCTCGCACTACGTCGCGAGCGAGGATCGCATGAAGCGTGCCCTCGTCACGATCGAGGACGAGCTGCACGAGCGGCTCGCCGAGCTCGAAGGTGAGGGCAAGCTGCTCGAGGCCGAGCGGCTGCGCATGCGCACGAGCTACGACCTCGAGATGATGCGCGAGGTCGGCTTCTGCAGCGGCATCGAGAACTACTCGCGGCACATCGACGGCCGTAGCGCGGGCACGGCGCCCTACACGCTGCTCGACTACTTCCCCGACGACTACCTGGTCGTGATCGACGAGTCCCACGTCACCGTGCCCCAGCTCGGCGGCATGTACGAGGGCGACCTCTCGCGGAAGACGACCCTGGTCGAGCACGGCTTCCGGCTGCCGAGCGCCATCGACAATCGCCCGTTGCAGTTCGAGGAGTTCGCCGAACGCGCGCACCAGGTCGTCTACATGTCGGCGACCCCGGGTTCCTACGAGCTCCGGCACTCGTCGAAGGTGATCGAGCAGATCGTCCGCCCCACCGGCCTGGTCGACCCCGAGGTGCAGATCCGGCCGACGAAGGGGCAGGTCGACGACCTGATCGAGGAGATCCGTCGTCGTGCCGAGGCCGACCAGCGCGTGCTCGTCACCACGCTCACGAAGAAGATGGCCGAGGACCTCACCGACTATCTCGTCGAGATGGGCATCAGGGTGCGGTACCTGCATTCCGAGGTCGACACGCTCCAGCGCATCGAGATCGTGCGCGACCTGCGGCTGGGGGAGTTCGACGTGCTCGTGGGCATCAACCTGCTGCGCGAGGGTCTCGACCTGCCCGAGGTCTCGCTCGTCGCGATCCTCGACGCCGACAAGGAGGGCTTCCTGCGATCCGAGACGTCGCTGATCCAGACGATCGGACGCGCCGCGCGCAACGTCGAGGGCACCGTGCTGATGTACGCCGATGCCGTGACCGACTCGATGAAGACCGCGATCGGCGAGACCCAGCGCCGGCGGCAGATCCAGCAGCGCTACAACGCCGAGCACGGCATCGATCCGACCACCGTGCAGCGCAAGGTCAACGACATCTTGCTCTCGCTGCGAGGCGAAAGCGATCCGAAGGCGACGGCGCCGACGAAGCCGCGGCGGCAGCGCGCGAAGCGCGAAGAGATGCCGACCGAGGAGCTCGAACGGCTCGTGCAGAGCCTCGAGGAGGAGATGCACCAGGCGGCGAAGGATCTGCGCTTCGAGTACGCGGCCCGGCTCCGCGACGAGGTGCACGACCTGAAGCGCGAGCTGAAGCAGCTCAGGGAGGCCGGCGTCGCCTGAACGAGCGTCTGCCAGCCGTCAGCCCGATCGGTGGCGGTAGAACTCGACCTCCTGCGGCTCCAGCGGGGTGTTCCCGAGGATCAGGTCGGCGGCCTTCTCGGCGATCATCATCACGGGGGCGTAGATGTTGCCGTTCGTGACGTAGGGCATCACCGAGGCGTCGACGACCCGAAGTCCTTCGAGGCCGTGCGCCTTCATCGTGAGCGGGTCGGTC
>DASZOO010000105.1:0-41472 GCA_035550775.1 Actinomycetota bacterium
CTCACCCAGGGCGGCACGACCTCGGAGCCGTCGTCGGTCCTCATGAGCTTGGTGCCGGCGAGCATCGTGACCACGATCGAGGCCCCGTCGTCACCGGCCTCCAGGTGATGGACCGCGCCGATCGGGACCACGGCCGAGTCACCGGCCGCGAGCTCGAACGACTGCTCGTCGATGTGGAACGTTCCCCCGCCCGACGCCACGGTGAAGACGTCGAGGTGGTCGTGACGATGCGCAGGCAGGCCGCCACCCGGCGGCACGTCGACCCGGTACAGGGCCGCCTCGTCGGCCCCGCGGCTCGGCGCGGCCAGGCTCGTGATCGTGTTCCCTCCCAGCTCGAACGTGGGGTGTTCGTCGGCGCGCTCGACCGGCACGGTCGTCCTCCTCAAGCTCGTCGGGTCGGGCGGCATCTTCCCACCGTCGTGCGCGGCAGCCATCCGTGCGGTGGACCGGAGACGATCCTCGACGTCGACCCTCCCACCCGTCGATCGGGAGGGGTTGCCGCCGGGCGGCAACGGGTAGGATGCCCCGCGGCGTGCGGACCATGGGTTCGGACGTGGTCGGCTGCCGACTCGATGGGGGGACCACGTTGCTCGATGTCGCGAAGGGGGCGGTCGATGCCGCCCGGGCGGCCGGCGCCGAGTGGGCCGACGCGCGCGCGGGAACCGACGAGAGCGAGTCGCTCACCGTTCGCAACCAGGAGATGGAAGGCATCGATCGGTCGACCTCGACCGGCATCGGCATCCGCGTCCTGGTCGGGGGCCGGTGGGGCTTCGCGGCGACCTCGCGCCTCGACGAGGCCGAGATCGAGCGCACCGCACGGCTCGCGGTCGAGATGGCCAAGGCCGCGCACCGGCTCCCGGGGGACCCCGTGTCCCTCACGCCGGTGGAACCCGTGAGGACGTCGTGGCGCACCCTCGTCGAGGAGGACCCGTTCACGGTGCCGCTCGAGGAGAAGGTCGCGCTGCTGATGGAGGCCTCGCGGCAGATGCAGCAGGTGCCGGGGCTCTCGTTCGCGGAAGCGGGCCTCGACTTCTTCCGCCGCTCGACGTGGTTCGCCTCGAGCGACGGCGCCGCGATCGAGCAGGTGGTCACGAACTCCGGCGGCGGCATCGAAGCGACGGCCGTCGGCGACGGCGACATGCAGCGCAGGAGCTATCCGAACTCGTTCCGGGGCCACGTCAAGGCGGCCGGCTACGAGCACATCCGCACGCTGGGGCTGATCGAGGAGGCCGAGCGCATCGGCGCCGAGGCCGTCGCGCTGCTCTCGGCCCCGGAGTGCCCGAGCGAGGTCACCACGCTCGTGCTCGATTCCGGCCAGATGGAGCTGCAGATCCACGAATCGATCGGCCATCCCATCGAGCTCGACCGCGTGCTGGGCATGGAGGAGGCCTACGCCGGGTCGTCGTGGCTCTCCCCCGGCGACCGCGGGAAGGTCCGCTATGCGAGCGACCTCGTCTCGATCACGGCCGACGCTACCCTCCCCGGGGGGCTCGGCACGTTCGGGTTCGACGACGAGGGCGTGCCGGCCCAGCGGACCCCGATCGTCGTCGACGGCATCTTCGAGGACTTCCTGTCGAGCCGCGAGACCGCCGGGGTCCTCGGGCAGACCTCGAACGGCACGAGCCGGGCCGACGGGTGGAGCCATCTGCCGCTGATCCGCATGACGAACATCTCGATCGAGCCCCGCGAGGGAACGCTCGCGGAGATCATCGGCGACACCGAGGACGGCATCTTCATGACCACCAACACGTCGTGGTCGATCGACGACAAGCGCATCAACTTCCAGTTCGGGTGCGAGCAGGCACGTCGCATCGAGCGAGGGAAGCTCACGACGCTCTACAAGAACCCGAACTACACGGGCATCACGCCGGAGTTCTGGGGATCGTGCGACGCGGTGGGCGGCGCCGAGGACTGGGTCGTCTGGGGAACCCCGAACTGCGGGAAGGGGCAGCCGGGGCAGGTGGGGCGCGTGGGCCACGGGGCGTCGCCCGCCCGGTTCCGCGGCGTGCAGGTCGGGGTGCGCGCGTGAGCGGGAGCCCGGGCGAGCTGCTGGGCGCCGACGCCTTCCGCCGCGTGGCCGAGGGCGCGCTCTCCCTCGGCGGCGTCGACGGCGTCGAGGTCTTGCTGATGCACGAATCCGGCGGGCTCACCCGGTTCGCGAACTCCGAGATCCACCAGAGCATCGCCCGCGAGGACACGGGCCTGCGGGTGCGCGTGGTCAAGGACGGACACGTCGGCGTCGCCGCGACCAACGAGGCCACGCCCGAGGGGGCGCTCGCGGCCGCCCGAAGCGCACTGGAGATGGCGGAGGTCGTGGCGGCCGACCCGCTCTGGCCCGGCCTGGCGCCGTCCCAGCCCCTCCCCGAGGTCGACCGGTACTTCGAGGGCACGGCCTCGGTCTCGCCCACGACCAGGGCCGACGCGGTGGCCGAGCTGATCGGGCGATGTGCGCCCGGTTGCGTGGCCGCGGGCGCCTACGAGACGATCGCCGTAGAGCTCGGCGTGGCGAACAGCGAGGGCCAGCTCTGCTGGTCGCCCTCGACGCAGGCCTCGCTCACGGCGGTCGTGAGCGGCCCCGACGGGGGCAGCGGATTCGCGGAGGTCTTCGCGGGCTCGGCCGACGCGATCGACGCGGGCTCGATCGGGCAGACGGCGAACGACAAGGCCGTGGCCTCGGCATCGCCGGCGGAGCTCGATGCGGGGACCTACACCGTCGTGCTCGAGCCGTCGGCGACCGCGACGCTGGTCGGCTTCCTGGCGTGGGTGGGCTTCGCGGGCCGCGCCTACATCGAGGGCCGATCGTGCTTCGACGGGAAGCAGGGACAGCAGGTGGCCGCACCCTCGGTCTCGATCTGGGACGACGGCACCGACCCTCGAACGCTCGGCGCTCCCTTCGACTTCGAGGGCACCCCGAAGCAGAGGGTGGACCTGATCTCCAACGGCGTCTTCCGCGACGTCGTGTACGACCGGCGCACCGGCAAGGAGGCCGGCCGTTCCTCCACCGGCCACGGACTGCCCTCGCCGAACCCCGAGGGGCCGTTCCCCCTGCATCTGTTCATGGGCTCGGGCGACGCCACGGTCGACGAGATGGTCCGCTCGACCGACCGCGGCCTGCTCGTCACCCGCTTCCACTACTCGAACATCGTGAACCCGATGGAATCCTCGATCACCGGCATGACGCGCGACGGCACGTTCCTGATCGAAGGCGGGGAGATCGTCGGGCCGGTCCGGAACCTCCGGTTCACCCAGTCGATCCTGGGCGCGCTGTCGAGCGTCTCGATGGTCGGGCGCGAGGCCCATCTGGCCAGCGAGTTCTTCTTCAGCGCCTCACGCGTGCCGGCCGTGAAGGTCGACGAGTTCCACTTCTCGGGCGTCAGCGACCACTGAGGTCGGGACGATCGGGCACGGCGCCGGCCTCTCGTTGCCGTCTCGCGGTCCGCACGACCCGCACGATCACCCAGACCCCGGCCGCGAGCGCCGCGACGACGAGGACGATCAGCGCGATCGCGATGCCGCCGAAGACCCAGAGCCAACCTCCGACGCACTCCAGGTCCGATGCTTCGGCGAACGCCGGAAGGGTGAGGACCTCGCCGTCGGCCGTGACCACCCGATCGGCCCTCAGGCTCGACGGGTGGAACTCGACGTCGACGTCGGCGATCGTGCCGGCGTACTCGACCGTGGCGACGGAGGGACGCTCGGGGTCGAGCCGGCCCTCGAGCGGATCGGTCTCCCGCATCGACGGCGGCTCGCCCCCCACCGTGAAGATCGTGGCCGACGGGCCCCCCGCGGCTTCGGCCCGCCACCGAACCGGACCGTCGAGATCGGCGACCTGCACCGCCTCGATGCGCTCGTCGGTGCACCTGGGGGCCACGATCACGGCGTCGCCCCGGAGGTTCGCGCGGACGCCGGCGGTCGGCTGCGTCCGTACCGTGCAGCCCGGCATCGCGCCCACGACGATCGAGCCCGCCACCACGATCGCGCACCGTCTGACCCATCGCACGGAGCCTGTTGTACGACGAGATCGGGTCTCGAAGCGGTAGGCTGGCCGATCCCGAGGCCGAGGAGGCGCACGAGCATGCAGGTCGCCGACGTGATGCACACCGACGTGAAGACGGCCGATGCCGAGGACACGTTCGCCGATGTGGCGAAGACGATGCGGACCAACGGCATCTCGTCGGTCGTCGTGCTCGACGGGAAGAAGCTCGCCGGCATCGTGACCGAGCGAGACATCGTGAACCTGGTGGCGGCGGGCGGCGACCCGCACTCCGTGAAGGTGGCGCACGGCATGACCCGCCGCGACCTCGAGACCGTGGGGTCGAAGCTCGATCTGGCCGACGCCGCGGAGCACATGGTCGCTCGCAACATCCGCCACCTGCCCGTGGTTGATCGGGGCAGGGTCGTCGGCATCGTGTCGATCCGGGACCTGACACGGTGGGCCGCGGAGGAGCTCGCGAGCGGGTCGGAGATGCCCGACATCGCGCGGAGCCACACGGCGCTGCGGGCGGCGACCGAGCTGCAGAAGCAGCGTCGCAAGGGCGCGTAGCGCCGGTCACTCCCCCGAGGCCCGCTCGAACGCCTCGGTCGGATCGTGCAGCGAGCCCAGCGCGGTCACGTCGCGCGGGAAGAACAGCGACAGCGTCCAGTCCAGCACGACCCGGACCTTTCGGTTCAGGGTCGGCAGCTGCAGCAGGTGGTAGGTGCGGGCGACGAACCACGCCGGGAACCCCCGCAACCGCACCCCCAGCACGACCGCGACGCCTTGGTAGCGGCCGAGCGAGCACAGGACGCCGAGCGCCTTGAACCGGAACGGCTCGACCTCCCGGCCCTCGAGCGTCGCCAGCACGTTGGCGGCGAGCCGCTTGCCCTGTCTCGTCGCGTACTGGGCCGAGGGTGGGCAGTACCCGCCGGCGACGAGGTCGGGCACCGCCGCCGCGTCGCCGGCCCCCCACACGATGCCCTCGAGCCCGTCCACGCGCAGCGCCGCATCGACCGTGAGCCGCCCCTGATCGTCGACCGGCAGGCCCGACAGGGCCGCGAGCGGCTCCGGCTTCACGCCCGTGGTCCACACGAGCGTCTCGGCCGGGAAGGACTCCCCGTCGCTGAGACGCACGACGCCGCCTTCGACCGAGTCCAGGCGGGTGTCGGTCCGGATCTCGATGCCACGGCCGGACAGCTCGCGCGCCGCGTACCGTCCGAGGCTCTCACCGATCTCGGGCAGGATCTCCTCCCGAGCCTCGACGAGGATCCACCTCGGTTCGTCGGGTCCCAGCTCGGGGATGTGCTTCATCGCCCACCGCGACAGGTCCTCCAGCTCGGCGAGGGACTCGACCCCCGCGTACCCAGCGCCCACGAAGACGAACGTCAGGGCGGCCCGCCGCCGGGGATCGCGGCGAGGGCGCTGCGAAGCGGCCTCCAACCGCGACAGCACGTGGTTGCGCAGCAGGATCGCCTCGCCGAGGGACTTGAAGCCGATGCCGTGCTGGGCGAGCCCGGGCACGGGCAACGTCCGCGAGCGAGATCCGGGCGCGAGCACGAGCTGATCGAACGGCATCTCGAAGCGGTCGCCGTCGATCCCGCGCAGGTGCAGCAGCCGGCCCTCGACGTCCACGAGCTCGACCTCGCCCACGACGACGCGCGCGTGACCGAGCGCGGAACGCAGCGGCACGACGACGTGGCGGGGCTCCAGGGTGCCGCCCGCGGCCTCCGGCAACAGGGACTGGTAGAGGAAGACGCCCTCGCTCGAGATCAGGGTGAGGGCGTGTCCGCCCCTGCGCAGCGGCTTCTGGAGATCTCTGGCGGCGTTCAAGCCCGCGGCGCCTCCGCCGACGATCACGACGTGCATGCCCCGACGTTACGCCCAGCGGGCGAGCACGTCCGGGACCTCGGACAGATCCCGGACCGCGGCATCGGCCTCGTCGAGCTGCGCCGGCGTCGGATCGTCGGGGGCCTCGCCCCGCAGCACCCAGACCGCTCGCATGCCCGCCGCCTTCGCCGGTCTCACGTCGTAGTCGAGGCGATCGCCGAGCATGGCGGCGCGCCCGGGCACGACGTCCGCCGTCGCGAGCACGTGCGCGAACAGCGCCGGGTCGGGTTTCTGCAGGCCGAGGTCGTCGCTCACGCCCCAGACCTCGAAGAAGCCCGCGAGCCGGTCTCGTTCCATCGCCTGGCGAACGGAGCTGGGCTGGTTCGCGACCACACCGAGCCGGAACCGCCCTTCGAGCGCGCGGAGGCAGGGGACCACGTCCGGGTACAACGCCGTCGGTGGATAGTCCCAGTAGCGTGCGGCGCGAGCCTCCACCTCGACGATGTCCTCGTCCGATCCGAGGAAGCGGACCATGAGCCGCCGCCGGAACGACTCCGACTGCGCGGCGCGGGCCGCCGCGTACTCCAGATCGAACTCCTCGTCGGTGAACTCCGCGCCCGACTCGCGCAGGGCGGTCTTCCACGAGCGCGCGTAGATCGAGTCGTCGTACATGACCCCGCCGATGTCGAAGAACACCATCTCGAGCGGCTCGTTCATCGGCGCATCGTAGCGGCCGATCCCGGGTGGGCCGGGGTTCACGCGCCGCTGGTCGTGGGAACGCGCCGGCGCAGCTCGTCGACGAGCTCGGCCGGGGTCGCCTCGCACCCGAGGCGGAAGTCGTACCGGGCGCCGTGGCAGTCGCTCGAGCTCGTGGGCACCAGCTCGAGCCGTTCGGCCATGGCGCGGTAGTACGCGCGGGTCGGTGCGTCGTGATCGGGATGATCGACCTCGAGCCCGGCCATGCCACCCTCGGTCATCTGCTCGATGAGCTCGTCGGGCACCGACCCGTTGCCTTTCCACATCGCCGGATGCGCGAGCACGCAGACGCCGCCGGCGTCGCCGATCAGCCGCAGGGCATCGAGCGGGTGCAGCGCATGCTTGGGCACGTAGGCGATGCCGCCGTCGGCGATGAACCGGTCGAAGGCCTCCTTCTCCGTCTCGACGATGCCGGCCTCGACCATGGCCTGAGCGACATGCGGGCGCGCGATCAGGTCGTCGCCCGCGATGCGCCGGACCGACTCGAACGTGATGTCGTAGCCGGCCTGCTGCAGCTTCTCGACCATCATCTCGCCACGCCGGAAGCGGGTGTCGGTCAGCCGGCGCAGTTCGGCTCGCAGCTCCTCGTGCGAGGGGTCGACCCAATAGCCGAGCACGTGCAGGCTCGCGCCGTCGTACTCGGCCGAGAACTCGATGCCGGGGACGAGGTCGAGGCCCTCCTCCTCGGCGGCGGCGCGCGCCTCGTCGAGCCCCGCGAACGTGTCGTGGTCGGTGACGCCGATGCCCGCGAGGCCGCGCTCGTGGGCCAGCCGCACGTTGTGGGACGGGCTCTCGGTGCCGTCGCTGAAGGTGGAATGGGTGTGCAGGTCGTATCCGCTCATGGACAGATGGTCCCAGACCGGCCCGCCCTGCTGCCGCTCGGCCCGGCGTCGGCGCGCCGCTACGGCGCGGGCGTCACGAGTGCGGGCCCGGCCTCGTCGACGGTCCGACAGCCCGTGAGCGCCATCGCGTTCTCGAACTCCGCGCGCAGGATCCCGAGCACGGCGGCGACACCCGCTTGCCCCTGCGTGGCGAGCCCCCAGATCGTCGGGCGACCGATCAGCACCGCGGTGGCCCCGAGGGCGAGCGCCGTCAGCACGTCGGAGCCCCGGCGCACCCCACCGTCCATCATCACCGGCACGCGCCCCGAGACCTGTGCCGCCACCTCCGGCAACGCATCGAGCCCGGCGGGCGAGCGGTCGAGCTGGCGGCCGCCGTGGTTCGACACGATGATCGCGTCGGCGCCCGCCTGCACGGCGAGCTCCGCATCCTCGGCGGTGAGGAGGCCCTTCACGACGACCGGCAGGCCGGGAGCGCGTGCCTTGATCCACTCCAGATCGTCCCACGTGAGCCCGGCGTCGAACAGGTAGTCGCTCTCGCCGATCCCGATCGGCATCACGAAGCCGCTGCGCGTGTCCCGGTGCCGGAGGCCGTTCACCACGAAGTCCACCGTCCAGCAGATCGCCTCGTACCCGGCGGCCACCACCCGTTCCAGCATCGAGGTGGTGAACCCACGGTCCTCGGCGACGTAGAGCTGCCACCACTTCGGTCCGTCGCTCGCTCGAGCCACCTCCTCCAGGGAGGCCTCGGCGGTCGAGCTGACGACCATCACCGTGCCGGCCTCCGCCGCCGCTCTGGCCGTGGCGAGCTCCCCGTCGGGATGCGCGAGACGCTGGTAGGCCCACGGTGCCACCAGCACCGGGAAGGCGACCGGGGTGTCGAGCACGGCCGTCGACGGGTCGGGCGAGCCGGCTCCCCGCAGGAACCGCGGTCTGAGCATCCACCGATCGAACGCCTGCCGGTTCTGGGCGAGCGTCCATTCGTCGCCGGCACCGCCGTCGAAGTAGTCCCAGACGTCGGGCGGGAGCGCCGCCCGAGCCGCGGGCAGGTAGTCCTCGACGGTCACGTACGGCGGCGGTTGGCTCATGGGTGAACGGAGCCTACCGCCATGGCCCATGCGGCTCGCGAAGAGCGAAAGTCAGCGGCGACCGGATCCACCCCGAGCCCGGGTACGGCCGGCTCCCATGTCGCGAGACAATCCCCGCGCCGTCTCCCGGACGGCGGTGACGAGGGCGGGAGCGGCCCGGCCGTCGGGCACGAGCCGCTCGACCGGACCGACCACCCCGATCGCCCCCACGGAGTGGACGAGGTCGTCGAAGATCGGCGCCGCGATCTCCCCTTCCCCCACGATCGCCTCCTCGTCCTCGACGGCTGCACCGTCCACGGCGACGATGTCGAGCGCCCTCGCCAGCGTCTCGGGATCGGTGACCGTTCGTCCGGTCAGCGGCGTGAGCTCCGCCTCGAGCAGGGAGCGCCGGGATCCCTCCGGCAGATAGGCCGCGATCGCCTTGCCGAGCGCGCACGCATGCCACGGGATCGAGGCGCCGACCTCGAGGATCTGCACGGAGTTGTCCGGCCGGAACACGTGATGCACGATCAGCACGTTCGACCCGTGCAGGACGCCGACGCGCACCGCCTCGCCGACCCGGGATGCGAGCGAGTCCGCCCACAGCAACGATCGACCTCGCAGCTCGTGGTTGTCGAGGAAGGCGTTCCCCAGCTGCAGCATCGCCGCTCCCAGGCGGTACTTGTCCGTCTCCGGATCCTGTTCGACGAGCTCCTGTGCCTCGAGGGTCCGCAGCAGGCCGTACACGGTCGCCTTCGCGAGGCCGAGCCGGCCGGCGATCTCGGTGACGCCCATGCGTGAGGTGCCCGTTCCCAGCACCTTCAGGATGCGAGCGGCGCGCTCCACGGACTGGATCGTGCCCCGGCGCTCGACCGTGGTCGGGCGGGGGCGATGGTCCTCACCGCTCACGCATCACCGTCCAGCGCGCGGGCCAGCGCCGTGAAGAGGAGGGCTGTGGAGCTCGCGCCAGGGTCTTGATGGCCGACGCTCCGCGGGCCCAGGTAGGACGCCCTGCCCTTGCGGGCCTGCATCGGGACCGTCGCACGCATCCCCTCACGGGCCGCGTCGGCGGCCTTCCGGGACGCCGTCGCGGCATCGCCGCCGGCCCGCAGCTCCCGCTCGAAGGCCTGGAGCGCCGGCCCGTAGGCGTCCACGATGGTCTTGTCGCCTTCCTGCGCGGCGCCGAGGCCCTGGATGCCGTCGAGCCCTGCCCGCAACGCCTTCAGCATGCTCTCGGCATCGAACGTGGGCTCGTCGCCGAGCACCTCCCCGGCTCGACGCAGACACGTGCCGAACAGCGGACCGGCCGCGCCGCCGACCCGATAGATGAGCGTGCTTCCTACCCGGATCAACAGCTCGCCGGGTGGAAGGCCGGTCGTCGCATCGAGGTCCGTCACGGCGGCCGAGAACCCCCGATCCATGTTGACGCCGTGGTCGGCGTCGCCGATCGCGGCGTCGAGCTGGGTCAGGAAGTCGCGGTTGGCCGCGATCTCGTCTGCGGACGAGCGGATCCATCGACGGATCGTGGCATCGTCGAACCCGGAAGGCTGCTCGCCACGTCTGCTCACGCTGAGACCTTCGAACCACGCCGGAACCCTGTCAACTCGCCACCGCACGTGTTCGACGATGGCGAACAGCGTCAGGACTGACCGAGGACCGGTCGACGATCCCGAATTTGACAACTCGTGACGGACGGGCTTGGCTCGGGCCGAACGGCCCCGAAGTGGGGACCCGGCAAGGAGGGGGTGGTCGCTCAGATGTTCCTCGGAGAGGTGGTCGGCACCGCGGTGCTCGTCCTGATCGGCGACGGCGTGGTAGCCGGGGTGCTCCTCAACAAGTCGAAAGCCCAGAACTCCGGGTGGGTCGTCATCACCTGGGCGTGGGCGATGGGTGTGCTCGTCGGCGTGCTCGCGAGCATCGCGGTCACCGACGGCGTGGGCCACATCAACCCTGCGGTGACGGTCGGACTCGCCGCCGCCGACCTCGGCGTCGAGTGGGGCGACGTGCCGCAGCTGATCGCCGGCCAGTTCCTCGGCGCCTTCATCGGCGCGACGCTCGTGTGGCTCTCCTACCTGGTGCACTGGGGCGAGACCGAGGACCCGGGCCTCAAGCTCGCGGTCTTCTCGACCGGTCCCGCGATCCGCAACACGGCCGCCAACCTCATCACCGAGATCGTGGGCACGTTCCTGCTGGTGCTCGGGGTCCTGGCGATCGGCAAGGCCGACGCCTTCAGCGCGCTCGGAGCCTTCTTCGTGGCCTTGTTGGTGCTGGGCATCGGCATGTCGCTCGGCGGCCCGACCGGGTACGCGATCAACCCCGCGCGCGACCTCGGCCCGCGCATCATGCACGCCATCTTGCCCATCCCGGGCAAGGGCAGCTCTGACTGGGAGTACTCGTGGATCCCCGTCGTCGGTCCGATCGTCGGCGGCGTGATCGGCGCGTTCGCAGCCAAGGCGCTCTTCGAACTCTGAGCACGGTCGGCGGGAGGGCCGCGCGCCCTCCCGCCGCCCCCCAACCGATCGGAAGCGAGGTACGCATGAAGAAACTGATCAACGACCCCGCAGACGTGGTTCGGGAGGAGCTGCAGGGCATCGAAGCGGCTCACCCCGACCTCGTGAAGGTCTCCTTCGATCCGTACTTCGTCGCTCGTGCCGATGCGCCCGTGCAGGGCAAGGTCGCGCTGGTGTCGGGCGGCGGCTCGGGGCACGAGCCCATGCACGGAGGGTTCGTTGGCATGGGCATGCTCGACGCGGCTTGCCCCGGTGAGGTCTTCACCTCACCGACACCCGATCAGATGGAGGCGGCCACGAAGGCGGTCGACGGTGGCGCCGGCGTTGTGCACATCGTGAAGAACTACACCGGCGACGTCATGAACTTCGAGATGGCCGCCGACCTCTGTCGCGCCGAGGGCACCGAGGTGGAGGCGGTCGTGGTCGACGACGACGTCGCCGTGCAGGACTCGCTGTACACGGCCGGTCGCCGGGGCGTCGGCACGACGGTCTTGATGGAGAAGATCGCCGGCGCCGCCGCCGAGCAGAAGCGCTCCCTGAAGGAGGTCGCCGACATCTGCCGCGAGGTCAACGCCAACGGCCGCTCGATGGGCATGGCGCTCACCTCGTGCACGGTGCCGTCCGCCGGCAAGCCCACGTTCGATCTGGGCGAGGACGAGATGGAGATCGGCATCGGCATCCACGGCGAGCCCGGCCGCGAGCGCATGAAGATCAAGCCGGCGGCCGAGATCGTGGAGATGATGGCGACGACGATCGTCGAGGACCTCCCGTTCTCGGAGGGCGACCAGGTGCTCGCGTTCGTCAACGGCATGGGCGGCACGCCGCTGCTCGAGCTCTACGTCGTCTACAACGAGCTCAACCGGTTCCTGTCCGGGCGAGGCATCACGATCGCGAGGAACCTGATCGGCTCGTACATCACGTCGCTCGAGATGGCCGGGTGCTCGATCACGTTGCTCAAGCTGACCGACGACCTCACCACGCTGTGGGATGCCCCGGTGAAGACCGCGGGACTTCGGTGGGGAGCGTGATCCTCCTCCGTCCGGCAGGATCGCGTCCGGCAGGATCGGCGGGGTGAGCGGAACCGTGGGGGTTTCCTACGACGACGTCGTCTCGTGGCTCAAGGTATTCGCAGCGACGATCGCCGAGAACAAGCAGTACCTGACCGAGCTGGACTCCGCGATCGGAGACGCCGACCACGGCATCAACATGGATCGCGGCTTCCAGGCGGTGCTGGGGAAGCTGGACTCGGCGGCCCCCGGAGACATCGGCGCCCTGTTCAAGTCGGTCGGCATGACCCTCGTCTCGACCGTCGGTGGCGCCGGCGGCCCCCTCTACGGCACGTTGTTCCTGCAGCTCGGCGTGGCCACCGCCGGGAAGAGCGACATCGCCGCCGAGGACTGGGCGGCGGCCCTCGAGGCGGCGGTGGCCGGCGTGCAGGCGAGGGGGAAGGCGGAGCCGGGCGACAAGACGATGGTCGACGCGCTGATCCCCGCTCGCGATGCCTTCGCCGCCGCGCTCGCCGAGGGAGCGGATCTGCCCGCGGCGCTCCGTCGTTCGGCCGAGTCCGCCGAGGACGGCATGCGTGCCACGACCCCGCTCGTGGCACGCAAGGGCCGCGCGAGCTACCTCGGGGAGCGCAGCGCCGGCCACCAAGACCCGGGCGCGACCTCGAGTGCCCTGTTGCTCCGCACCGTCGCCGACACATGGGCCGGCGACGACTGACCCAAGAGGAGGCCCAAGATGGCTGATCACGTCGGTGCCCTCGACCAGGGCACGACCAGCACGCGCTTCATGATCTTCGACCACGGCGGCAACGTGGTGGGGATCGACCAGAAGGAGCACGAGCAGATCTTCCCCAAGCCAGGGTGGGTCGAGCACGATGCGAACGAGGTATGGGAGCGCAGCCAAGCGGTGATCGACGGCGCCCTCCAGAAGTCGAACCTCGCGGCGGGTGACCTGGCGGCGATCGGCATCACGAACCAGCGAGAGACCACGGTCGTCTGGGACCGCGCCACGGGGCAACCGATCCACAACGCCCTCGTCTGGCAGGACACACGCACGGACCAGATCTGCAACGAGCTGAGCGGCGACGGCGGACAGGATCGGTTCCGCGACAAGACCGGCTTGCCCATCGCCACGTACTTCTCGGGCCCCAAGATCCGATGGCTCCTCGACAACGTCGAGGGCGCTCGGGCGCGAGCCGAAGCCGGTGAGCTGGCCTTCGGGAACATGGACACCTGGTGCATCTGGAACCTCACGGGCGGCACGAACGGCGGAGCTCACGTCACCGACGTCACGAACGCGAGCCGCACGATGTTGATGGACCTCGAGACGCTGGACTGGGACGACTCCCTGCTCGATGCGATCGGCGTTCCACGCTCGGTGCTGCCCGAGATCCGCTCGTCGAGCCAGGTGTACGGCGACACGGCGACCACCGCCGCCGCCGGCGTCCCGGTCGCGGGTGACCTCGGCGACCAGCAGGCCGCACTGTTCGGCCAGAACTGCTTCGACGTCGGCGAGGCGAAGAACACCTACGGCACCGGGTCGTTCCTGCTCCTGAACACGGGCACCGATCCGGTCCCGTCCAAGAGCGGCCTGATCACCGGGGTCGGGTACAAGATCGGCGACCAGCCCGCCGCCTACATGCTCGAAGGGTCGATCGCGATCACCGGCGCCCTGGTCCAGTGGCTGCGCGACAACCTCAAGATGATCTCCTCGGCCGAGGAGATCGAGACGCTCGCGGCCTCCGTCGAGGACAACGGCGGCGTGTACTTCGTGCCGGCGTTCTCCGGTCTGTTCGCGCCGTACTGGCGCAGCGAGGCGCGTGGCGTGATCGCCGGGCTGACCCGGTTCGTCAACGCCGGTCACCTCGCACGCGCCGTGCTCGAGGCGACCGCGTGGCAGAGCCGCGAGGTGGTCGACGCGATGAACGCCGACTCCGGCGTCCAGCTCACGTCGCTCAAGGTCGACGGCGGCATGGTCTACAACGACCTGCTCATGCAGACGCAGGCCGACGTGCTCGGCGTGCCCGTGATCAGGCCGAAGGTCGCGGAGACCACGTCCCTGGGCGCCGCCTATGCGGCCGGGCTCGCCACCGGCTTCTGGAGCAGCATCGACGATCTACGCGGCAACTGGGGCAAGGACAAGCAATGGACGCCCGAGCTCGACCCCGAGACGCGCGAGCGCGAGTACGCGCTGTGGAAGAAGGCCGTCACCCGGACCTTCGACTGGGTCGAATGAGCCGGGGACGATCGGAAGGGATGCCATGACCGAACGAAGCAACCACGACGATCACCAGGGGTCCTTCGCCGAGGGGCAGGCCGACCACGATCCCGACGAGGACGAGCACGGTGATTTCGCCGAGGGCCAGGAACGGGAGCATCGCGAGCCCGGGCGAACGCCCAAAGGCACGTACGCCGAAGGCCAGTCCGACGACGACGAGCACCCGGTCACGCCTGAGCGCGGCGATTTCGCCCGGGGCCAGGAGCAGGAGGACACGGGGGGAGACTGATCCCGCTCCGCGGCCTCGTGGCATGATTCGCCGATGACCCGGGGCTCGGCACCGCACGTCCTGATCGTGGGGGGCGGTGGCACCGGAGGCGCGCTCGCTCACGACCTCGTGCTGCGTGGGGTTCGAGTCACGCTCGTGGAGCGGGGCGAGTTCACATCCGGCACCACGGGCCGCCACCACGGCTTGCTGCACAGCGGTGCCCGCTACGCCGTCAACGATGCGGAATCGGCTGTGGAGTGCATCGAGGAGAACACGCTGCTCCGCCGGATCGCGCCGGGGTCGTTCGAGGAGAACGACGGCTTGTTCGTCGCCGTGACCGACGAGGACATGGCGTACCTGCCCGCCTTCCTCGAGGGCTGCGAGGCGACCGGCATCCCGACGCAGCTGATCCAGCCCGACGAGGCGCTGCGCCGCGAGCCGATGCTGAACCCCGGCGTGAAGATCGCGGTCCGCGTCCCCGACGCGACGATGGACGCGATGCGCATGCCGCTTCGGTTCTTCGCGACGGCGAAGGCCAACGGCGCCGACCTGCTCAATTGGGTGGACGTCACGGACCTCGAGCTCGCCGGGAGCACGGTGACGGGCGCCCACGTGCGCGACGTCGTCACCGGGCGCACGACGCGCATCGGCGCCGACATCGTCGTGAACGCGACCGGCCCGTGGTCGGAGCAGATCGCTCGGATGGCCGGGGTCGACGTGCCGATCCGTCCCTCCCCCGGCGTCATGCTCGCGGTGCGCGGCCGCCTCACCGACATGGTGATCAACCGTCTCCACGCCTCGGGTGATGGCGACATCGTGGTGCCCCAGCGAGCGCTCACCGTCGTCGGCACCAGCTCGTGGGTGGTCGAGGATCCCGACGACCTCGGGGTTCCGCCCGACCATGTGCAGCGCATGATCGACGAGGGGTCGACGCTGGTGCCCGCGATCCGCCAGGCGCCCTTCCGCTCCGCCTGGTCGGCCGCGAGACCGCTGATCGGCTCGCGCGCCGACGCGGACTCGGGCCGGGAGCTCTCCCGCACCTTCAAGACGATCGATCACGCGGCGGACGACGGGGTCGAGGGGTTCGTCACGATCACGGGCGGCAAGGGAACCACGCTCCGCGGCATGGCGGAGGTGTGCGCCGACGTCGTTTGCCGCAAGCTCGGCAACGACACGCCGTGCGCGACGCGAGACACGGTGCTGCTCCCCCACACGGCGGCGTACGCGGCATGACGGCGAACGCCACGACCCGGCGGCTCCGCGTGCACCGCTACAAGCGCGGCGACTCATCGCCGCGCATCGAGGAGCACGACGTGCCGGCCGACGAGCACACCACGGTGCTCGAGGCGCTCCGGTGGATCCAGCTGAACCTGGACCCGACGCTCGGTCTTCGTCATTCCTGCTTCCACGCGTCGTGCGGCACGTGCGGCGTGCGCGTGAACGGACGTGAGCGCCTCGCGTGCGTCACGATGCTCTCGGACGTGCCCGGCACGGTCACCGTCGACCCGATCGCGAACCTGCCCGTGCTCCACGACCTCGCCGTCGACATGGAGCCGTTCTACGCGCGCTTCCCCGACCCGCATCCGATCGTGCGCGACAGCGAGCTCGTGCCCGACGCCGTGCCCCCCGGCACCGCCCAGCACGAGCGATTCGAGGACTGCATCGAATGCGGTCTGTGCCTGTCCGCCTGCCCGGTCGCCGCGACCGACGGCACGTACGTCGGCCCGGCCGCGCTGGCGTACGCGCAGCGGCTGCTCGACGAGCCCAGGGGGGCCGACCGCGACGCCATCCTTGCGTGGGCCGACCAGGACACCGCCGCATGGCGGTGCCACGCCGCGTTCGAGTGCACGGAAGCCTGTCCCAGCGACGTCCGGCCCGCCCAGCGCATCATGGCGTTGCGCCGCGAGCTGCGCCACCGACGAACCGAACAGGGACGCGAGGTCCCCGAGCAGCCGACCGAGGCGGTCTCGCCATGAGCGAGCGCGGCCTGAGGCCCGAACGCGACCCCGGCGTCGAGGAGATCCTGCGCGGCCGCGGCCGCCAGGGGCCGGTCTCGCGCAAGGCTCCCGGCCCGGTCGCGTGGTTCGACCTGCGCGGCCGCGGCACCGGTCATCTGGCTTTCTCGCTGCACCGCATCACCGGGCTGGGCATCGCCTTCTACCTCTACCTCCACCTCGCCGTGCTCTCGATGCTGCTCGGCGGCGAGGATTCGTGGAACGGGTTCCTCGAGCTCGCCACGACGCCGCTGTTCCTCGGACTCGACGTGCTCCTCGTGTTCGGACTGCTCTTCCACGGCCTGAACGGCACGCGTCTCTCGCTGGTCGGCAGCGGCTACGTTCCGAACCGGCAGAAGGCCTTGTTCTGGTCGTTCATGGCGCTCGGGGCGATCCTGCTCGTGTACTCCGCCGTCCACGTGTTCACGGCGGGCGACTGATGGCGACGAGCTCGGCACCCGCGGCCGCCCGCTCCCGCAGCTGGCGCTGGACCGCGATCACCGGGGTCGCCCTGCTCGTGCTGGTGACGATCCACATGGTGGCTCATCACTTCGTCGTCGACGAGATCGGAGGGCTCCGCACGTACGAGCACGTGCTCGAGTACATCGCCACGCCGATCATCTTCGTGATCGAGGGCGTCTTCCTCGTCGTCGTGACGGTGCACACGATGCTCGGGCTCCGTTCGGTGCTGCGCGACTTCGGCCTGTCCGGCCGATGGAGCCGGCTGCTCGAGCGTGGGCTGATCGCGCTCGGCGTGGTCACCGTCGCGTACGGGATCGTCCTGATCGGCATCCTCGCCTCGAGGGCCTGAGGAAGCTCGCGTGGTCGGCATCGTGCTCGTCTCGCACAGCCAGGGCATCGCCGAAGGCGTCGCCGAGCTCGCTCGCGAGATGGGCGGCGCCGACATCACGCTCGAGACGGCAGGCGGCCTCGACGCGATCGACGGTCCCGACGGACCGGAACACCCGATCGGCACCGATGCGGTCCGCGTGATGCAGGCGATCGAGCGCGCGTGGTCCGACGACGGTGTGCTCGTGCTGATGGACCTCGGGAGCGCCGTCCTCTCCGCCGAGATGGCGGTGGACATGCTCGGCGACGAGCGACGAGACCGCATCGTGCTGAGCGAGGCACCCTTCGTGGAGGGCGCGGTCGCCGCGGCCGTCACCGCCAAGCTCGGCATGCCGCTGGACGCCGTCGACCGGGAAGCCCGTGGAGGCCTGGCAGGCAAGGCCGCGCATCTCGGCACGGAGGCCGGAGCGGGCGGCCTCGGCGACGACGGGGCCGGCGCCACGGTCCTCGCTCCGGCCGAGGAGTTGGTCGCGGTGATCCCGGTCGAGGTCCCACACGGCCTCCACGCACGCCCGGCAGCGCGATTCGTGCAGACGGCGGCTGGCTTCGACGCGGCCGTGACCGTGCGGAACCTCACCACGGGTGCCGGCCCTGCCGACGCGGCGAGCCTGAACGGCGTCGCGACGCTCGGCGTGCAGGCCGGGCACCAGGCGGAGGTCAGAGCGTCGGGACCCGGAGCGGCCGACGCCATCGCCGCGCTCCAAGCGCTGGCGGCACGCCGGTTCGACGAGCCCGCCGAAGAGACAACGGCCTCGAAGCTCGTGGACGATGCCGAGAGCGCGCCGCCCGCCGCCTCCGGAGACACCTTGCGTGGCTTCCCCGCATCCCCGGGCATCGCGGTGGGCGAGGTCCGGCGATTCCACACCGCGCCGCTCGAGGTGCCGGAGGGCGACGGTGGCGGAGGGGACATCGAGCTCGCCACGCTCGAAGCCGCCGTGCGCGAGACGGCCGACGCCATCGCCGAACAACGCGATGCCGTCGCCTCGCGCGCCGGCGAGGACGAGGCCCGCATCTTCGACGCGCACCAGCTGTTCCTGCGGGACGAAGCCTTGCTCGGTCCGGCACGTGCCTCGATCCGTGACGACGATCGGTCCGCCGCACGGGCATGGCGCGCCGCCGTCGACGACGTGGCCGCGTCGTGGGACGCGCTCGACGATGCTTACCTGCAGGCGAGGGCGGTCGATCTCCGCAGCGTCGGCACGCAGGTGCTCGCGCGCATCCTCGGCGTCGACGTGCCTGCCCCGCGTCTGGACGGAGCCGGCATCCTCGTCGCCGCCGACCTCACACCCGCGGACGCCGCCGGACTCGACCCCGAGACGGCGCTGGGCATCGTCACCGCCCACGGCGGACCGACCTCGCACGCGGCCGTGCTCGCCCGGGCCCTCGGCATCCCCGCGGTCGTCGGCGTGGGGACCCGAGTGCTCTCGCTCCGGGAAGGGTCGCTCGTCGCGATCGACGGCGGCGCGGGCACGGCGATCGTCGACCCGCCCGCCGATCTCGCCGAGCGCCTCGTGGCCCGCAGTCGCGAGCGCAGCGAACGCCTCCGAGGGCTCCGCGCTGGGGCGGCCGAACCCGCGGTCACCGCCGATGGCGTCGTGATCGAGGTGGCCGCGAACGTGGGCGGACCCGGCGAGGTCGCGGGCGCGGTCGAGGCCGGCGCCGACGGGGTCGGCTTGTTCCGCACCGAGTTCTTGTTCATGGATCGCGACACCCTGCCCGACGAGCACGAACAGGAAGCAGCGTACCGAGCGGCGGCCGAGGCCCTGCAGGGTCGACCGCTGCTCGTGCGGACCCTCGATGCGGGGGCGGACAAGCCGGTTCCCGGGCTCGCGCAGCAGCGTGAGGCCAACCCCTTCCTCGGGGTGCGTGGCATCCGTCTCGGGCTCGCGCGACCGGAGCTGCTGCTGTCGCAGCTCCGAGCCCTCTGCCGCGTCGCCCGCGACCATCCCGTCCGGATCATGTTCCCCATGATCGCGACGCTGGACGAGCTCGCCGCGGCCCGTGCCGCGGTCGAGCGCGCACGCGAGCAGGCAGAAGCGGAGCGCGCGATGGAGGTCGGCATCATGGTCGAGGTGCCGGCGGCGGCGCTCATGGCTGCGGCGCTCGCCGAGGAGGCCGACTTCTTCTCGATCGGCACCAACGACCTCACGCAGTACGCGATGGCCGCCGACCGTGGCAACGAGCGCGTCGCGCGTCTCAACGACCCGCTGCACCCCGCGGTGCTGCGCCTGGTCGACGCGACGGCCCGAGGCGCCCGGACGAAGGAGCGATGGGTCGGGGTCTGCGGCGAGGTGGCAGGCGACGAACTGGCGACCCCCCTGTTGCTCGGCCTCGGGGTGCGTGAGCTCTCGATGGCCTCGCCCGCGATCCCCGCCGTGAAGCAGGCCGTGCGTTCGACCGCCCTCGACGACGCTCGATCGATCGCCTCGCGTGCGCTGGCATGCAGCACCGCGGCCGAGGTTCGTGCGCTGCTGAGCTCACCGTAGCTCGGCGCCGAGCCGGTACGATTCGCTCACGAGCCCATGAGCACGCCCGACGAGCGAGCCGCTGTCTTCCTGGCGGCCATCACGTACCTACGGATCGCACTGACGCCCGTGGTGATGGCCATGGTGCTCGCGCGCGATCCGGCGACCTGGGTCGAGCCCACCGCCGCGCTCCTGTTCGCCTTCGCGGCCGCGACCGACTTCTTCGACGGTCGCCTCGCTCGCCGCTGGAAGCAGACCTCGACCTTCGGGAGCTTCATCGACACCGCCGCCGACAAGCTGCTGGTCTCCGGCGTCCTGCTCGCGCTCGTGGCCGTCGACCGCGCCTCCCCATGGGTGGCGTTCGTGATCGTCGGCCGGGAGCTGCTGATCATGGGACTCCGAGGCGCCGTCTCCGCCTCGGACGGCCTGGTGGTGACCCCGTCGATGTGGGGGAAGTGGAAGGCCACGATCCAGTTCGTGGCGATCACGTTCGCCATCTGGAGGCCCGACATCCGCATCGGCGACTGGTTCCTCGACCAGTGGTTGATGGCGTTCGCCGCCGCGGTCACGATCATCTCCGCCGTGCAGTACCTCGCCCGGTTCCTGAGCGTGCTGTCGCGCCGCGATCAGGCCGTGTCGGATCGCTGACGCGGTGCCCGGGCCCGTCTTCCTGACCGGCGGCTCCGGGTTCGTCGGCGAGGCGCTGCTGCGCCGGCTCCTCGCCGACGGCCGCGAGGTGCGCGCGCTGGCCCGCTCCGATCCGAGCGCTCGCGACCTCGACGCCCTCGGAGCTCGGGTGATCCGTGGCGACCTGTTCGACGCCGAAGCCTTGCTCACCGGCATGCGCGGATGCACGACGGTGTTCCACGCCGCCGGCGTGAACGCGACCTGCCTCCGTGATCCGGCGCCGATGATGCGTGCGAACATCGACGGCGCCGCGGCGATCGTGCGTGCCGCAGCGGCCGCGAGGGTCGGGCGCATCGTGCACACCTCGTCGGCGGCCACGATCGGTGAGCGCTCCGGCGAGATCGGTCGCGAGGACACCGAGCATCGCGGGTGGTTCCTCTCGGACTACGAGCGGTCGAAGTACCTGGGCGAGCGGCGCGGGCTCGCGCTCGGGCAGGAGCTCGGCGTGCCGGTGGTCAGCGTCAACCCGGCGTCGGTGCAGGGCCCCGGACGCATCGCCGGCTCGGCACGACTGCTGCTGGACATCGTGACCGGCCGGCTCCCGGTCCTCGTGAACACGTGGCTGTCGGTCGTCGATATCGACGACTGCACGGCGGCGCACCTGCTCGCCGAGCGTGAAGGGGCACCAGGTCGCCGCTACCTCGTGAGCGGCGCGTCGTTCGACGTCCGGACCGCCGTGACCCTGCTCCGGCGTGCCTCGGGACGCCCGGGCCGCGTCTGGTTCGCACCGCGCGCCCTCGCGTCCCTGGCCGGGGCCGCCGCCGGGGCTGCGGCGTTCGCCACCCGCCGCGAGTGGCGCATCTGTCCGGAGGTCGTCCGCACCCTGTTGCACGGCCATCGATTCGATGCGGCGCTCTCCGAGCGTGAGCTCGGCCTCGCCTACACCCCCCTGCAGGACACGATCCGGCGCACGCTGAGCTGGTACGCCGAACGGGGCCTCGCGCCCGCGCCGATAGGATGAGTCCGGCCCGCGGCGCCGCCCGAGCGCCGCGCCGAACGAGGAGGAGCCCCGTGAGCGGATCCCGACCCGACCGGAACCTCGCGATGGAACTCGCCCGCGTCACCGAGGCGGCTGCTCTCGCCGCCGGCCGATGGATCGGTCATGGAGACAAGATCGCGGCCGACGCCGCGGCGGTCGACGCCATGCGGCTGATGGTCGACACGGTCTCGATGAACGGGACCGTCGTGATCGGTGAGGGCGAGAAGGACGAGGCGCCGATGCTCTTCAACGGCGAGGAGGTGGGCAACGGGGAGGGCCCTGGCGTGGACGTGGCGGTCGACCCGATCGACGGCACCCGGCTCACCGCCGTGGGGCAGCCCAACGCCGTATCGGTGATCGCGCTCGCCGAGCGGGGCACGATGTTCTTCCCGGGCGCCGCCGTCTACATGGACAAGGTCGCCACGGGGGCCGAGGCCGCCGGCGCGATCGACGTGACGGCGCCGCCCGAGGAGAACGTGCGACTGGTGGCCAAGGCGAAGGGCGTGAAGCCGGAGGACGTGAGCGTGACGATCTTGGATCGTCCTCGTCACGCGGAGATGATCGCCGCGGTTCGCACCGTCGGCGCGCGCGTCTTCCTGATCACCGACGGCGATGTGGCGGGAGCGATCGCGGCGGCCGCGCCTCGCACGGGCATCGACCTCCTGCTCGGCGTCGGGGGCACGCCCGAAGGGGTGATCGCAGCCGCCGCGCTCAAGTGCCTCGGCGGAGCGATCCAGGGCCGGCTGCATCCGCGCGACGAGCAGGAACGCCGTGCCCTCGTCGACGGCGGGTTCGATCTCGACGCGGTGCTCACGACCGACGAGCTCGTGAGTGGCGACGACGTCTTCTTCGCGGCGTCCGGAATCACCGATGGTTCGCTGTTGCGCGGGGTTCGGTACTGGCCCGACGGCGCCACGACGCACTCGATGGTGATGCGATCGCGTTCCGGCACCGTTCGATGGGTGGAGGCGGAACACCGCTTCGAGAAACTCGAGCGATTCTCGTCCATCGCGTACCGACCGTGAGCCCGGACACGGACCGATCGAGGTAGCGAAACGCGGAGCCCGGCGGGTATCCTGTGCCTCGTCCACTGACCCCCCCGAGGAAGGGGTACCCATCACATGGCGGAGAAGACGATCCTGGTGTGCGACGTGTGCGGCAGGCCCGCCGCCGAAACCGTCACGATCAAGGCATCACGAGGGAACTTCGTGAAGGACATGTGCTCGACGCACGTCAGCGAGCTCGTGGCCGGAGCTCGCAAGCCTCGGCCCGGACGCCGACGGGGCAGCGTCGCGAGCGGCTCGGGTGGCGCCAAGGCGAACGCGAGGAAGTCGGCAGGGCGGAAGACGTCGACCGGTAGGCGTCGCGGACGTCCGCCCAAGCAGCAGAGCGCCTGAGGCGCCGGTCGGCCCTCATCGCTCGGCGGTGGGCGGGGCGAGTCGGTACACGCCCCGTCCGACGGCCACCAGCACGCCGCCACGAACCCCTCGGCGGAGCGCCGTGAGCAGTTCGGCACGCACGTCGGGCGTCGTGAACGGATCGAGATGGCCGGCCCGCAACGCCCGGTCTTGGATCACGGTCCAGTGCAGGGGCTCATCTCCCGCCTCCCTCAGGACCGCGACCGCTGCGTCGAGCGCGTCGATCGAGGGCACGGGTCGCTCGCCTCAGCCTGCGCGGAAGGCGGGAAGCACCCGCTCCGCGAACAGCTCGACCACCTCGGGCTCCGGTACCGAGAACGGCAGCACCCACGGCGCCACGACGATCTCCTCGACACCGATCGCCTCGAACGCCCGGACCCGTTCGATGGCCTGTTCGGGCGTGCCCGACAGCGTGTCGGCTCGCCAGGTCGCCTCGGACTCCTCGCGCATCGCTCCACCGGGCATCGACGCCGCGGCTCGTTCGAAGACCCCCCGGAACGATCGCTCGTCCTCGCCCAGGAGCGCGTACAGCCCCAGCGAGAACCGGAACGTCGCGGGATCACGTCCTTCTCGATCACACGCTTCCCGAGCAGTCGTGGCACGGTCCGCGTACGACTCGGGCGTCCATCGCCATGCGCCGTTCCATCCATCGGCGTATCGGGCGGCGAGACGCAGCAGGCGGGGACCGCCCTTCCCCCCCACCCACACCGGGATCCGTGGCTGCACGGAAGCCGGAAGCAGTCGAGCATCGCGGAGCCGCACGGTCGGGCCGTCCAACGTCGCGGGTTCGCCCGAGAACAGTGCCTGCAGGACCCGGAGCACCTCCTCGAGCGTGTCGAAACGATCACCGACCGTTCCGAATCGGTACCCGAACGCGTCGAATTCTTGCTCCAGCCAGCCGGCGCCGACGCCGAGGTCGAGCCGGCCACCGGCGATGCGGTCGATCGTCGTGGCCATCTTCGCGACGATCGACGGGTGGCGGAACGGCGCCCCCAGGACGAGCGTTCCCAGGCGGATGCGATCGGTCACCGTCGCGAGTCCCGCGATCGTCGTCAACGCTTCCATCGCGGCGATCGGAGCGTCGTCGGCACCGTATCGACCGAAGGAGTAGAAGAAGTGATCGGAGATCCAAGCGGAATCGAACCCCCAACGCTCCGCTCTCCGCGCCCACTCGGCCATCGCCTCGAACGTGATCGGCTCGCCCGACGGCAGCGAGAACCCGTAGTGAGGCAGGCTGAGCCCGAAGCGCATGCAGGAAGGATACGGGGGCCTCGAAGGAGCAGCGACCGGTGGATCAGGGACTCGGGCTGGCGACCGTCGCGCGGGTCTGCATCGAGCCGCTCAACACCACGCGGCCGCGGGCATCGCGCACGACCACCGTGTCGTACCCGGTCAGGTCGGCGAACTCGCCGGTCACGGTGCCCGCCCCGCTGTCGTCCAGTCCGTCCTTGTCGAGCCGCCCGACCGTCACGACACCGGCAGGCCCCCGCAGCCGAACGGTGAACGGCAGGAGTTCACGGGTCGCCGCCGGCACGCCGTCGACCAGCACGATCGCCATGTCGACGATCGTGGGCGAGACGAGCGTGAGGGCGCTGCCGCCCCCGCCCGCTCGTTTCGTGGGGCTGAGCGTCGCGAGGAACACCTGGTTCTCCGGATCGCTGAACTCGGCTGCCCTGATCACTTCCTCGAACCGTTCGATCGCGCTCTGCGACTTGATCGCCTCGGCGCGGGCCACTCGGTCCGAGCGTGCGGCCCGGTTGGCCATGACCGCTCCCCAACCGGTGCCGAGCACGGCGAGCATCGCCGCGAAGGCCGCGACGAGCGTCAACCGGGTCCGGCGAGGGTTCGACGCCGGCCGGCGTGCTCGAGCGGCGGCCGCGGCACGCACGTCCTGCACGACGCGGTCCTCGAGCTCGACGGGTGGGTCGTGGGGAACGACGGCGAACGCGAGCGTGGCCGAGGCTCGTTCGAGCTCGCCGGCCTCCTTCCGACACGCCGCGCACCACGTGAGGTGACGATCGACGGTCGCCTCGTCGCCCCCCGGCAACGCCCCGAGGGCGTGCTCGGCCAGGAGATCACGGACGGTGGTGCAGTTCACAGCAGTTCCTTGCCCTCGTTCGCCTTCCGTACCTTGATCATCGCCGAGCGGAGCCGGGTCTTGACCGTGCCCAACGGGATACCGTCGGTCTCGGCGATCTCGCGTGCGGTCATGCCACGGAAGTAGGCCCGCGCGACTAGACGCCGCTCGGCCGCCGTCAGCGACGACAAGGCTCGCAGCGCGGCGTCACGTTCGATCAACACGGCCTCCTCATCGAGCCCGGGAGCGTCGGGAACCTCGTCGACGAGCACGAGCGTCGGGCGGGAGACGCCCGTTTCCCTGCGGAGCCGGTCGACCGCGAGGTTGTGGGCGATCGTCATCAGCCACGTCGACAACCGCCCCCGGGTCGGATCGAAGCGAGCGGCCTTCCGCCAGGCGGTGAGGAAGACGTCCTGGGTGAGCTCCTCGGCCGACTCTCGGGTGCCCAGCAGACGGTAGCCGAGCGAGTAGACCGGTCGGCCGTACCGCGTGTAGAGCGCGCGGATCGCATCGTCGTTGCCGGCGAGGAGCCCTTCCATCAGCTGCTGTTCCTCTTTCGGGAGGAGCGGTCCGTCGTTGCGAGCCTGCACCCGGTGTTCCTTCCGGTATACGGAGCCTCGGACGATCGCGGCTTGCCGCCGGCACGACCCCCGAGATCGGGGGGACATGCTAGCCCGATCGTACCCCCACACCCGTGGCCCGTGGGGGTCTGGCTCCCGCCTGTGTCAGGTTCGCGCACGGGTTAGGCTCGGTTCCACCGGCGCATCGACGAGAACCGAAACGTAACATGTGGCGAATCCAGGACACGGAGATGACGACGACACGGTTGGGTCCCGCGGCTCGGCTGGTGGCAGCGGCGTCCCTCGTGGTTCTCGCCCTCCTCTCCTCCCCCGCGTCGGCGCAGGCGCCGGCGGCCGGTTCGATCGTCCGGCTGCAGCTCGATGGGGCGGTCGACCCGTTCGTCTCCGACTACCTCACCGGCAGCATCGCCGAAGCCGCCGACGCCGGCGCAGCGGCGGTCCTGATCGAGATCGACACCCCGGGGGGTCTCGTGTCCTCGACCCGCGAGATCACGCAGGCGATCCTGAACGGCGAGGTCCCCGTGCTCTGCTACGTCACACCGTCGGGCGCGCGCGCCGCCTCCGCCGGATCGTTCGTGCTGCTGTCGTGCAACATCGCGGCGATGGCACCCGGCACCAACGTCGGTGCTGCGACGCCGGTCGGCATCGACGGCGCGGTCGGATCCGACAAGGCCGTGAACGACGCTGCTGCCTCGATGCGTTCGATCGCCGAGCAGCGTGATCGCAACGCCGACGTCGCCGAGACCTTCGTGACCGAGGCCACGAGCATCAGCGCCGAGGAGGCGCTCGAGGAGAACGTCATCGACGTGATCACGCCGACGACCGAGGAGCTGCTCGCCGAGGTCGACGGCGAGACGGTCACCGTCGGCGACGGCAGTGAGGTCGTGCTGAGGACCGACGGCGCTGAGATCACCGAGCGGTCGATGGGCGGCTTCGTCGGCTTCCTGCACACGCTCCTCGACCCGACGCTCGCGTTCATCTTCTTCTGGCTCGGCATCGCCTTGATCGTGCTCGAGCTCCTCGTTCCCGGCCACATCTTCTCCGGCACGATCGGCACCGCGATGCTCATCCTCGCCATCGTGTCGTTCGGTGTGTTCCCCGTGCAGCTGATCGGCGTGGTGCTGCTGGTGGCCGCGGCCGCGCTGATGATCCTCGAGTTGAACGCACCCGGCTTCGGCGTCTTCGGCATCGCCGGCACGATCTGCCTCCTGCTCGGTGGATGGTTCCTGTACGACCGCGCTGGAGGCATCTCCGTCTCGCCGGGGGTCCTGATCGGCACCGCCGCGTTCGTGGGGGTGTTCTTCGCGATCGTCCTGCGGAAGGTGCTTCGCATCCGCCGACTCCCCCCGGCCCAGGGAGCCGAGACCGTCGTGGGCAAGCTCGGCGTCGCGATCGGCGCAGGGCTCAACCCCAGCGGCATCGTCCGCGTGTCCTCGGAGGAGTGGCGCGCCACCTCGGCCGACGGCTCCGCGATCCCGGCCGGCACAGCGGTGCGGGTCACGCATCTCGACGGTCTCACGCTCACCGTCGAGCAGGCACCCATGGAGCATGAGACGGTCGGCTCCTCGCCGGCCGAAGAAGGGGGGAACCGCTGATGGAGATCAGTGCCGCCTTGATCGCCCTGATCGTGGTGGTCGTGCTGATCGTGCTGTTCCTGGCGAAGGCGATCCGCATCGTGCCCGAGTACCAGCGCCTGGTCGTGTTCCGGCTCGGCCGCCTGCTCGGCCAGAAGGGGCCGGGGCTCGTGCTGCTCATCCCGTTCATCGATCGAGGCATCAGCGTCGACCTGCGGGAGTTCTACTTGGAGATCCCGCGGCAGGACTCGATCACCAAGGACAACGCCCCGATCGCCGTCGACTTCGTGATGTTCTACAAGGTGATGGACGCGCAGACGTCCGTCGTGCAGGTCGGCAACTTCGCCGGCGCCGCGTTGAACATCGCCTCGACGACCCTGCGAGCGGTGATCGGCGACATCCCGCTCGACGACATGCTCGCCAAGCGCGACGAGATCAACACGCTGTTGCGCATCAAGCTCGACGAGGTCACCGAACGGTGGGGCGTGAAGGTCACCAACGTCGAGATCCGCGAGATCATCCCGCCGGCCTCCGTGCAGGAGGCGATGACCCGGCAGATGTCGGCCGAGCGCACGAGACGCGCGGTCGTCACGGAGGCCGACGGCCAGAAGGCGGCGGCGATCACGGTCGCCGAAGGCAACAAGGAAGCCGCGATCCTCAACGCCGAGGGTTCGAAGCAGTCCGCGATCCTCACGGCCGAGGGCGAACGGCAGGCCGCGATCCTGCGGGCCGAGGGGTTCTCCCTCGCGCTGCGGACGATCAACGAGCAGGCGATGGGCGCCGACGAGAAGACGATGCGCCTGCAGTACCTCGAAGCGCTGAAGGCGCTGGGCGTGGCGCCATCCTCGAAGGTGGTCGTGCCGATGGAGCTCGCCGGGCTGGTCGCCGGATTCACGGCCATGGCCGAGGTCGTGTCCTCGCCCGACGGGTCCGGGCGCGAGCGCTCGGGCTGATCCGGGCACTCCGCGACACGAGGGCGCCGGCTCCGCCGGCGCCCTCGCCACGTCCGGCGTGGAACCCGTGCCGTGCTCGTGGTGTAAGACGGTGAACGGTGAACGACCAGCAGCCCTCCGGGGGCCGGCCATCGGAGGACGCCTTGCTCGTGTCGCGTGCACGTGACGGGGACGTGGGGGCGTTCGAGGAACTGGTGACGCGGTATCAGGACGTCGCGTTCCGCGTCGCCTGGCTGGTCGTGCGCAATCGCGGCGATGCGGAGGAGGCCGTGCAGGACGCGTTCGTGAAGGCCTTCTACGCGCTGCCCCGGTTCCGGCCGGGGGCTCCGTTCCGGCCGTGGATCCTGCGGATCGTCACGAACGAGGCGCGCAACCGCGCTCGGTCCGCCAGGCGACGGGAGGGGCTCGCGTCGCGGGTGGCGTCACATGAGATGCGGCGCGCGGCCCCGTCCTCGGAGTCCACGGCCCTCGACCGAACCGACGCCGAGGCGTTGCTGGCCGCCCTGGACCGGCTGCCGGAACGCGACCGCCTCGTGATCGCGTACCGGTTCCTCCTCGAGATGACCGAGGCCGAGACGGCCGAGACGCTCGACGTGCCCATGGGCACGGTGAAATCGCGGCTCTCGAGAGGGCTGAAGCGCCTGCGATCGGAGCTGGTCGCCGGCATCGTGGAGGTGGAACAGGCATGAGCGAACGATCCCACCCGTCGAGCGATCCGGCGATGGCAGAGGCCCTGGTCGCTGCGAGGGCGCACATCGACTGGCCGACGACTCCCGACGTCGCGCAGGACGTCGGTGCGTCGATCAGGGCGATGCAGGCGAAGCCCGCGCTCGTCGCGCCTAGACTCTCGATGCCCAGCCGCCGACGCACCCTGATCGCGATCGCCGCAGCCCTGTTGCTCGTCGCCGGCGTGGCGTTCGCCGCGCGCCTCGTGATCGAGCTCGGCGCGGTGGCCGTGCAGGTGCTTCCGGACCGCCCGACCTCGTTGCCGACGAACGTCGCGACCCCCGACGACCTCGGCCGCGAGGTCACACTCGCCGAGGCCGAGGCGACCGCAGGATTCCAGGCCGCGCTGCCGGCCGCCCTCGGGCCGCCGGACCGAACGTGGGTCGACGACGCGGCGGTCGGCTTCGAGCCGGGTGACGTCGCCCGCCGCATCGTGAACGCCTGGGCGCCCGCAACCGGACTCCCCGTGATCCCGGGCACCGAGGCCGGGGCGGTGCTGATGCAGTTCGAGGGTGACTGGGAGGTCGCCTCCAAGCTCCTGTCGGCCGAGACGGATCGATTCGGTGAGGCGATCGTCGAAGGGCGTCCGGCGTTCTGGACCTCGGGCGAGCACGAGCTGCGGCTCGTCAGCGGTGACGAGACCGCTCGTCTGCTCGTGACCGGGAACGTGCTGATCTGGCAGGACGCCGGCTACACGTTCCGGCTCGAGACCTTCCTCGCGAAGCGCGCCGCGATCGTCATCGCCGAGTCGATCGACCCCGTCGTCGAACTGGGGTGAGTCGGGAACCCCTCGGCGGTCTGCGGTGTAGGCAGGGTGAGATCGGGCGGCTCGACGACGGGAGGCAGCGATGACGCGGGCACACAGGATCGCGACGATCGCGGTGCTCGGCACGATCGGCGCCCTGGCGGGCGTGACGACCGCGACCGCCGGCGGCGGCGGGCACTGTGCCCCGGCCGAAGCCCGGGGAGAACGGGTGGAGCTCGAAGGAGCCTGCTTCTCGCCGTCGACGTTGCTCACCGAGGCGGGCAGGTCGATCACCTTCGTGAACCGGGACCCCTTCGCCCACAACGTGAGCGGCACCGGGTGGGGCAACTACGAGGACATGGCTCAGGGTGATCGGTTCACGACCTCCTTCGCGGACGAGGGCATCTACCCCTTCGCCTGCACCCTGCATCCGGGCATGACCGGGGTCATCGTCGTCGGGGACGAGGCGGCAGGCGGGACGGCGGGCGAGGTGCAGCCGTTGGCGGCATCGACCTCGCCACCCGCGGACGGCGATGCATGGATCCCGGCGGGTGCGCTGGGCCTGGCCGTTGGAGCGGCGCTCGGCGCGGGGCTGGCCGGCATCGTGCGCCGTCGCGCGGCCACCGCCTGAGCGGGACACGTGGGCCGGCCGGCGCTGCCCTAGACGGGCAGGGCCATGCCGGCCTGCTGCATCGCGAGCTCGAAGTCGTGGCGGTTCGACACGGCCTGGAACGCATCGTCGACGGTGACCTTGCCGTCCTGCACGAGCTGCAACAGGCACTGATCGAACGTGACCATGCCGTAGAAGCCGCCGTCCTGGATCACGTCCTTGATCTCGTGGGTCTTGTCGGGATCGGCGATGCGCTCGGCCACGCGTCCGGTGTTGATCAGGATCTCGAGTCCGGGGGTGCGGCCACCGTCGACCGTCGGAACGAGCCGTTGGCAGACGATGCCCCGCAGCGTGCCCGCGAGGGCCAGACGCACCTGCTTCTGCTGGTACGGGGGGAAGAAGTCGATCACGCGGTTCACGGTCTCGGTCGCGTCGACCGTGTGCAGGGTGGAGAGCACGAGGTGACCCGTCTCGGCCGCCTGGATCGCCGCCCGCACGGTCTCGGTGTCGCGCATCTCACCGATCAGGATCACGTCGGGGTCTTGCCGCAGCGCCGCGCGGAGGGCCACGAGGAAGTCCTGCGTGTCGTTGCCCACCTCCCGCTGGTTGATCGAGGCGACCTCGTCCTTGTGCAGCACCTCGATCGGATCCTCGATCGTCACGATGTGCACGGGCTTCGTCTTGTTGATGTGATCGATCATCGCGGCCAGGGTCGTCGTCTTGCCGGACCCCGTCGGCCCCGTCACGAGCACGAGGCCGCGGTGCTCCTCGGAGATCGAGCGCACCGCGTCGGGCAGACCGACCTCCTCGAACGCCGGGCCGCCGAATCGCAGCCTCCGCAACACCATGCTGACCGACCCGCGCTGGCGGAACACGTTCACACGGAAGCGACCGACGTGCTGGATCGAGTACGCGAAGTCGACCTCGCCCTGCTCCATGAACCGCCCCATACGATCGGGCGGGATGATGCCCTCGGCGATCGCCTGGCATTCGATGCCGGTGAGCGGGTCGCGATCGAGGCGATGCAGCCCCTTCGGCAGCCGGATCATCGGCGGCGACCCGACCTTCACGTGCAGGTCCGAGCCTTCCCCCGCGACGAGCTGTTCGAGCCATCCGTTGAACTCGGGCACGATCGGGCTGCCGTCCGACGACGTCGTGGCCGTCTGCTCCATACCTCGTTCCTCCGACGCGATCACGTGGGTCGATGCCGGGCGGGACGCTCCGCCCGAACGCTCCCCCACTGCATCGGACGGCGGGAGCCCCGACTTCAGTTTGCGTAGGTGTTCGCCCTCAGGTGATGCGTACGTAGGTCACCGCGCAGCGGTCGCATCGGGCACGGCCGTGAGCCGGCACACCGTCGAACGCTCGGCGAGCGGTTCGAACGCCTCGAGGTGCATCGGGGGCCGGGAGCTCGCCAACATGCCCTCCAGCAGGCCGCGGTGCAGGGCGCACACGAGATCGCGGTGCTCCTCGAGCAGGTCACGGAACGGGCAGTCGCGCAGCGTGATGTCGACACCCGCCCCTCCTCGACGCCGGAACCTCGGATCGAACCCCGCCTCGGCGAGCGCTTCCTGCAGCACGGCCAGGTTCGGCCCGCTCGAGGTTCGAGCGCCCGGCCGGGGCACCGAACGGCCGACGAGGTAGGCGCCCCATTCCCGAGCCGTTCCCACGGCACGCTCGCGCTGACGCGCGCCGGTGATCTGGCCGGCCACGATGTCGGCGAACAACCGGTAGTCACGGCCCTCCCGCCCCTCGCGATCGACCGCCGTGTACAGGGTCTGCGGACGGCCCACGGAGGTCCCGCGCCTGGATTCGCTGGTGACGAGCCCGGCTTCCTCGAGGCGGCGAAGGTGCGGTCGCAGGGTGTTCACGTGCAGGCCCAGCCGGGCCGCCAGCTCGCGGACCGAGACCGCGCGGCCCGACAGGCGCAACGTGCGATACAGGCGGTAGCGGGTATCGTCGGCCAGCGCCTTGTGGACCTCGATCGGTGAGGGCTCGGCCACTCGCACACCTCGGACGTATCATGGATTTCCACGGCCAACACCGTGTCAATCAAGCTTAGAGGGAAAGGGACGACGGTGGTCACCGAAGAGCAGGTGCGACAAGCGCTCCGAGGCGTGATGGATCCGGAGATCGGACGCCCGATCGAGGACATCGGCATGCTGGAATCGATCGCCGTCGACGGCGGGCGTGTCGAGGTGCACGTGCTGCTCACGATCGAGGGCTGCCCCTTGAAGGACCGGATCACCGGGGACGTCACCGCGGCGGTGGAGCCCCTCGAGGGCGTGGAGCGGGTCGATGTCCGACTCACCCCGATGAGCCAGGAGCAGCGAGAGGGCCTCGTCTCACAGCTCCGAGGCGGCGCCCCGACCCCCCAGCAGAAGATCCAGTTCCCACCGTCCACGTCGGTGATCGCGGTGGCGTCGGGCAAAGGCGGCGTCGGGAAGTCGTCGGTCACCGTGAACCTCGCGGCCGCGCTCGCCGCTCAGGGCAAGACGGTGGGCGTGCTCGATGCCGACGTGTGGGGCTTCAGCGTGCCCCGCATGCTCGGGGTCACCGGCAAGCCGGTCGGCTTCGACAACATGATCCTGCCCCTCGAGGGACACGGCGTGAAGGTGATCTCGATGGGCTTCTTCGTTCCGGAGGACACCCCCGTGATCTGGCGAGGGCCCATGCTGCACAAGGCCATCGAGCAGTTCCTCGGCGACGTCTACTGGGGAGACCTCGACTTCCTGCTCTGCGACCTGCCACCCGGCACCGGCGACGTCTCGATCTCCCTGGCGTCGTTCCTGCCCGGGGCGTCGATGCTCGTGGTCACCACGCCGCAGGAAGCCGCGCGCACGGTGGCCGAGCGTGCCGGCCGCATGGCCGAACGCACGAACCTGCGGCCCATCGGCGTGGTCGAGAACATGAGCTGGTTCGTCTGCCAGCACTGCGGCGAGCGCGAGGCGATCTTCGGCGAGGGTGGCGGGCGCGAAGCCGCCGAGCACCTCGGGGTGCCGCTGATGGCCCAGGTGCCCCTGGTGCCGGCGATGCGTGAAGGTGGCGACACCGGCGCGCCGATCGTCGTGGCCGAGCCCGATTCGCCGGCGAGCACGGCGCTGCGGGAAGCCGCCGAAGCCGTGGTCCACGCCACGAAGAGCAAGATCGGCAAGCCACTGACGCTGATGACCAGCTAGGTCCCTCGTGGCCTTCCGTGGAGGCCGGCGATCCCGAGCGAGCCGAGCCGTGCCGCTCACACGGCGTCGCGTCCCCCAGGCCAGACGGCGGCGACGGCCCTGCCCATGAGGAACCCGCTCGCGACGTCGCTCGGGTAGTGCACGCCCAGGTACACGCGGGAAGCCGCCACCGCCAGCCCGAGCGCGGTCAGACCTCCACGGGCCACGATCCCGGCTCCCAGCTCGCGCCCCGCGACCGAACCGAACGCCGTCAGCACCGCCGGGTGGCTGCTCGGCCACGACGTACCCATCGGCGGGGCGATCATCGCCCGGGTGCCGGCGGGGTCGGCCTCGGCCGGGCGGGGCCGCTCGACCATCTTCTTCAGGCCCTGCCCCAGCAGCCACGTCGCCCCCGCGGCCGCGGCCGCCCTGGCCGCCGGTCGCGGTCGGCCGAGCACGACCAGAGCACCCGCGGCCGCCCCGACCGCGTAGAGCGAACCGAGCTCCGTGATCCCTGTGAAGACCCGGTCGGCCTGGGGGCCGTGTCCACGGTTGACGGCGTCGAACAGATCGGCGTCCGCACGCCGGCCTCCCTCGCGCACGAGGGCGACGTATCCGACGCCCGTCGCCGCCGCGGCCAGCGCCGCGCCGCGCAGCAGCGATGCGGCCCTCACGCCCTCGCGCGCTCCTCGATCTCACGCTTCTGCGCCAGCACCCCGTGGCGGAGCGCGTACTGCGCGCCGCCCATGGCGTTCAACCCGGCGGCGCCGAACCCGCCGAACGGCCCCCGGAAGCGATACGTCACCTCGTGCCGCAGCATGCTGCGGTCGAACGGCAGCGACGCCACCGACGTCGTCACGGTCGCATCGAGCAGTCCCCGGAGGCGCACGCACGATCGCCACGGCGGCTCCCATTCGAGCACGGTCGCGTGCACGGTGGCTCGCACGCCGACCAGGCCCATCACCACGTCGTACGTGGCGCCGACCCGCATGCCTCCGTCGGGGAACTCGACGCGCTCGATGTGCTTGTCCCACTGAGGAAGGTTGCAGGGATCGCTCGCGATCTCCCACACCGTCTCGACCGGTGCATCGACCTCCACGGAGAACTCGACGGTGGTCATGCTGCCGCGGCGCTGCCGCTCGACCAGCCCTTCCACCACACGAGGCGATCGGGCGTGATGCGCACCAGGGCCCCGGCGCCCGGATGCAACGCCGTCGCGATCGACCGCGCGGACTTCGCCCCGGAGCCGAGCGATCCCAGCACGTGGAACGTGGCCGCGCCCTGCACCATCGCGCCGGCCATGTCTCGAGCCCTCCACTCGCTCGCCTCGTCGACCGTCAGCGCCACCGGCGCGTCGGGTGCCGCACCGGCGAGCGCGAGCGACTCGGCGGGCAGGGCCGCGTAGAGGGCCGAGGACTCGGCGAGCCAGCGCACCGGCAGCACGACGGGGCCGCGGGCGCCCGAGACGGTCAGCGCTCCCTCGCCGCTGCGCCCCAGCGTGGCCGCCACGTCGAGCGGCAACGCACCCAGCGGGTCCGGCCCCTGCTTCACGTGCCGAAACGTCTTGTGCCCCTGAGCCTCGCCGCCCCATCGGCCGCGGCCCTCCTGCACGCCGTCCTCGTCGAGCAGCGCGGTTCGATCGAGGTCGATCCCGACGAAGACGCGCCCCGGCGGCGTCCACGCGAGCGGCACCTGCCGGGCGTCGAAGGCGTACCCGGCGAAGAACTTCGCGTTCTTCTTGCTGAACCGTGCGGTGGCTCTCGCGATCGACGTCGCGCCGGTCACGGCCGCCCCCCACGTGTTCCGATCGAGGGCATCGTAGGTCTTGACCGTGCCCGTGAACGTGACCGCCAGGTCGCCCAGGCGCACGAGGCCGGCCACGCCGGGGTCGACCTTCCAGGCACGGGCCTTCACCGAGCCGCGCGACGTGGTGAGCCAGATCCGACCGCCGGAATAGGCGAACACGAGAGGCGTGCAGTGCGGGCCACGGGGCGTGGAGGTGGCGACCGCGCAGAACGGGGCGTCCTCGAGCACCTGCTGCACCGCGGTCGACAGGAAGCTCACCTCGCCGCCCCTTCCTCGATCGCCTCTCGCCCCGCTCCCGGCGGAAGCGCAAGCATCAGTCCGGTCCACAGGATATGGCTCGCAAGGCTCGCCAGCACACCGCCGGACCACCACGCCAGGCCGGCCCACAGGGCGCCGCCGACGATCGCCCCGGCCAGGATCGGCAAGCTCCGGCTCGCGGCGTTCGCGCAGACGTAGCCGAGCCACGCCGCGACCGCGGCGGGCAGGGGATCGATCGATCCTGCGAGCGCCGGCTGCGCGAGCCCCCGCCAGAACAGCTCCTCGGCCGGCACCATGATCGCCAGGCTCAGGACGAGCGACCTCACGAGCGTGACGTCGCCTGCCCGTGCGTACTGGTCGACGACGTCGTGCCGGAAGGGTGTCCAATGCGACGCGGCCCACACGAACGCGCGCGTGCCCAGGTAGAGGGCGAGCCCCGATCCGAGCCCGACGACGACCGCCGTCGTTCCCCCGGTCTCGGCGCCCACCGGTGGACGCGTGAGGGCGGCCGCGACCCCCATCGCGCCGAGTACCCCGGGCATGAGCTTCCAGACGTCGAAGCGCTTGGCCGACACGAGCCACCAGCCCACGAACTCCCCGACGGCGCCCACGACGATCACCGCGTACTGCATCGCGCTACGCGAGGAACCGGGTCTTCACGGCCACCTCCGCCGTGAACGCGGTGACGACCGCAAGGTAGTAGAAGCCCGTGGCCGATTGCACGGCCGAGGCGCGCGATCCCTTGAGCGCCGCGCGGGTGAGCAGGGCGATCAAGAACGTCGCCACGACCATGCCGAGCGCGATCCACGGCGCGAGCGCGCCCGCCGTGAGCAGCGGGTTCAGCGACGCGGACGACTCGACCCCGCCGAAGCCGCTCGAGACGATCGCGACCGCCTCGAAGACCACGGCGACGATCATCGCCGTGGTCATCCGATCGATGGGCCCGCGGGGCAGCCCCCGGTCCGTGAGGTACCAGTGGCCCAGCAGCAGCCCGTCGGTGATCGACCCGAGGAAGGCCGCGCCGGCGAGCAGCTGGAACAAGGCGACCGGGAACGACTGGCGCGCCGTGCCGGCCATCGCGGCCAGCACGGCGACGGACGCCCCGACGCTCACCACGCCGACCGCGCGCGCCGGCAGATGCCGCTTGCCGAGCATCAGCAGGAACGAGGCGCCCACGGCTCCGGTCGTCACCAGGGCGAGCGAGGTCGACCATCGGCCGGCATCGTCGCCGGCGACCTGCGCGGCGCCGGTGGAGAGCCAGGCTCCCGCAGCGAGCACGAGCACGATGCCGGTCGTCAGCGTGAAGAACCCGCGCTTGACCTCGTTCCACAGCGGAGTCAGCCACAGGAACGCCAGCGAACCCGCCACAGCCTCGGCCAACACGAGCGCCATGTAGCCGGCCGCGCCGGTCACCGCGTTCCCCCTCGCATACGGCCCGAAGCCTACCCGCGACGCCGTGGCGGACCGTCGGCACGGTGACGGGCCCGGCGTTCGCGCCGGCGGCCGATACCATGCTGCCATGACCGACTGGCGCACCTACGACGACGTCGCCGAGACCTACGAACGCGTGCACGCGGCGCGGTTCACCGAGGTCGCGCGGGACCTCGCCGAGATGCTGGGGCTCGCCGAGGGCACCAGCGTGCTCGACGTCGGCACGGGCACCGGGGTGGCGGCGCAGGTGGCCGCCGACGCCGGCGCGACGGTGGTCGGCGTCGACGAGTCCCTCGGCATGCTGCACGTCGCCCGCCGGGAACGCCCCAAGGTGCCGGTCGCGGCCGCCGAGGTGATCGATCTCCCGTTCGGGGTCGGCAGGTTCGACGTCGTGCTCGGCTCGTTCGTGCTCGCCCACTTCGACAAGGTCGAGACCGCGCTGTTCGACATCTCCAGGGTGCTGCGCCCCGACGGCCGCGTCGGCTTCACGTCGTGGTCCGACGGGGACGACGCCTACCAGCAGACGTGGCGAGAGCTCGTGGGGTCGGTCGTGCCTCGGGAGATGCTCGGATCGGCCTACGCCGACGCCGCTCCGTGGCACGAACGCTTCAAGTCGCGGACCAGCGTCGAGGAGGCCCTGATCGACTCGGGGTTCCGGAGCGTGCGCACCGAGATCGCGAAGTACCGCTGGACGTACTCACTCGACGAATACCTCGACGGACTGCAGGTGTGGGCGACGGGCCGGTTCGCGAGGAACATGCTCGGCGAGCCGGGGTGGGCGTCATTGCGGGAACGGGCCCGTGCGACGTTCGCGGAACGATTCCCCGACCCGCTCAACGACTTCCGTGAGGTGATCCTCGCGACGGCGACCAAGCCCGCCTGACCGCTCGCTTCACTCGCGGTCCGTGCGCGAGGACGTGAGGGATCCCGGCGTGCCGTCGGGCATCAAGACGTCGTCGTAGCAGGCCGCGAGCTGACGGCCGAGCCGCTCCGTATGGTCGACGTCGTCTCCCGGCACGTTCGTGAGCACCATCGCGCATCCTCCGACGCCCGGATCCAGCGTCGTCTCCCCGCGCAGGAACGCGGTTCCGACCTCGAGCACGTGCGTCGTGACGCCTTCGACGGTCGTTCGATCGAGCGTCTCGCCCCGGCCGGCGATGTCCGCGTATCCGATCCACAGCGCGACCGGGAATCCGCCCGAGGCCAGCCTCGAGAACAGGTCGAACGCGTCCATCCCGTCGGCCGACCGCTCGCTCGGATCCAACGGGTCGAGCAGCACGAACGTCGACGCGGAGCCGTCGGCCGGCACGCCCTGGGCGGCCGCCCAGATCGACTCGATCCCGTCGGCGCGCTCGACGCGGACGAGGTCCGAGAGGTTCAGCTCCCGCGCAGACCGTGTGAGGTCGGCGACGCTGCTCGGGTCGAGGTCACACAGGAGGTACGTGGCTGCGTCGCCGAGCACCTCCATCGCGAGTCGCGCGGAGCCCGGGTATCGAGGCTGCTCCCCTTCGTCGGGCGGCAAGGTGCGCACGAGCCAGACGTACCGGGAGGCATCGAGCGCCGGCGCCCGCGGCGCCTCGCGCAGCGTCGTGAACACTCCGTACTCGCGTTCCCAGGCACGGTCGAGCGGGTAGGTGCCCGAACCCGCGTGCGTCTCCCAGTACCGAGCCGGACGCATCCGGTCGAGCAGGTCGCCGAGCACGAGGTGCTTCCACACGTCGCCGATCTGCCCGAAGTGCGGGTTCGCCATCGGTCGAGCCTACGGCAGTCGGCCCGACGGGTCCGGTCGACCGTCTACTCCGACAGGTCGAGCCGACGGAACTCCTCGGCCCGGTCCGCGCCGATCTTCCTACCGGCTTCCTTCGCTTCCTCGAGGAGGAACCGCTCGAAATACGCGATGCCCTCCGAGAGCTGGCTGTCGTGCCTCGCGAGGGCGTCGATCTTGCGGGTCCAGCTGGCGGTGACGTCCTCGGTGTGGTTCGGCTCGTTCGTCCAGCTCAGCCAGACGTCGGTGATGTCCTGCACGCCGAGGCCGTCGCCGAGGTGCTCGGGGAAGAAGTGCGGGTTCCCCGACCCCGGGAACGCCGAGTCGAGCGCGACCCAACCGGCGTTCCGGTGGTCGGAGTGGTTGTAGTAGCTGTCGCGGAAGAACACCGCGGTGGGGTCGACCGACAGCACGGTCTCCGCGCGCACCTCGCGGATGCGCCGCACGACCTGCTCCCGGACCTCGACCACGTTGACGAGATCGCCGTCGTGCAGGCCCAGGATGCGGACGCTCGCCAACCCGAGGACGTTCCCGGCTTCCTGCGTCTCACGAGAGCGGATGCGGGCGAGCTCGGCGCGATCCAGCTCTGGGTCCTGGGAACCCCGGTCGCCGTTCGTGAGGACGAGCAGATGCACCTCGCGCCCGGCATCGACCCACTTCGCCATCGTGCCCCCGGCAGCGATCTCGGCGTCGTCGGGGTGCGCGAAGATCCCGAGCACCGGCCCGGTGCGCTGGTCAGCGGCCTCCGCCTGCGCCACCCGGTGCTCCTAGGCCGCCGCCTGGTCGAGGATGAAGCGCACGAGCGTGCGCACCGGCACGCCGGTCGCCCCACGCGGGCTCAGGTCGGTGCCGCGTTCGCTGAAGCCGGGCCCGGCGATGTCGAGGTGGCACCAGGGCGTCTCGCCCACGAACTCGGCCAGGAACCAGGCGGCCGTGATCGCGCCGCCCCACCGGTCGCCGATGTTCTTGATGTCGGCGACGCTCGAATCGATCAGCTGGCGGTACTCCTTGTGCAGGGGAAGCTGCCAGATGGGCTCGCCGGTCGCGTCGCCGGCCGCGATCAGCTGGCGGATCAGGGCCTCGTCGGTTCCCATCGCACCGGAGATGCCTTGACCGAGCGCGACCACGCACGCACCGGTGAGGGTTGCGGTGTCGACGATCAGCTTCGGCTTGCGCTCGGAGAGGAAGGCGAGCGCGTCGGCGAGCACGAGGCGGCCCTCTGCGTCGGTGTTCAGCACCTCCGACGTCGTGCCGCCTCGATGGGTGATCACGTCGCCGGGCTTCTGCGCCGATCCGCTCGGCAGGTTCTCGGCGCACGGGATCGCCGCGATCACGTTGACCTTCGGCTTCAGACGGGCGACCGCCTTCATCGTGGCGAGGATCGACGCGGCCCCGCCCATGTCGTATTTCATCGTCTCCATGCCCTTGGCATCCTTGATCGACAGACCGCCCGAATCGAACGCGATGCCCTTGCCCGAGAGCGCGATCGGGGCGGCGTTGCCTGCGCCCGTGTACGTCAGCTCGATCATGCGCGGAGGATTCACGCTTCCCTTGCCGACGCCGAGGATGCCGCCGAACCCGCCCTTGTCGAGCTGGGACTCGTTCCAGACCTTGCAGGTGAGGCCGACCGAGCGGGCCATGCGCTGCGCCTCGCGCGCGATCTCGGCGGGCGGCATGTCGCCGGCGGGCGTGTTCACCAGGTCACGCCCCCAGCAGACGGCGTCGACGACGACGGCGGCACGCTTGACCGCCGCGGTGAGCGGCTTCGCGTCCCACGCCGCATCGCCGAGCACGATCGCCCGCTTCACGCCGGCGCCATCGTCACGCTTGGTCCGGTACCGGTCGAACCGGTAGTCGCCCAGCCCGATCCCCTCGGCCGCCGCCTGCACGGCGTCCTCGGCGCGGCGAGCCCCGAACACCATGGGGAACGTGGTCGCGACCGTGTCGAAGCGTCTGGCCGTGGCGGCGGCTCGGCCGAGCGCCCGGCGAGATGCCTCGACCGTGAACTCGTCCTTGGGTCCCACGCCGACGAGCAGCACCGCGTCGGCGGCGAACCGGGCTCGGTCGCCGCGGGTCACCAGGAGCGACTCACCGCGCTTCCCGGTGTGCTTCGCGGCGGTGTACGCCTTCGCGAGCCCGGTCTCGCGCACCCCCGGTCCCGGCTTCGGTCCCTGGAACACCGGCACGATCAACAGCCCGGCTCTGACGTCGACCGGGGACTGGCTCGAGTACGCGTAGGTGGTCACGTTCGTGTCGCTCCTTCTCGGGGCATCCGGTGGGCCTGCTCGCGGCTGCCGGGAGTCTAGTGGCCGGGGCCAGGAACCTGCCCCGCGGCGAACGACTTGCCGATCACGGTCGTCCGTCCGGGTGCAGATGTCGCGGTGTACAGGTCCACCGCGCCCGATACGCCTTTGAGCCCGACCAACCCGACCTCCCGGAAGGCCACCAGTTCGGGATCCGACGCGTCCTTCACGGCCCGGCTCACGAGCACCTCGCCGGGCCGAGCGTACTCACCGATCCGGGCGGCGAGGTTCACGGTCTGTCCGTGGTAGTCGCCCTCCTGCCGCACGACCGGCCCGGCGTGCAGGCCGACGTGGGCGGGCGGGAGTCCCGCTTCGGCGAGCGCCTCGACCATCTCGATCGCGCCGAGCACGCCCGCGCCGGGATCCGGGAAGTGGAACATGACGCCGTCGCCCAACCACTTCACCGGCCGTCCGTCGTGGCGCACCGAGATCGGTCGCACGATCCGATTCGATCGCTCGATCGTGCGCGCGGCCTCGGCGTCACCGAGCTCCTCGGTGAGCTGCGTGAAGCCGGTCAGGTCGAGGAAACACATGGCGGGATGCCGCTCGTCCCGCGTGTGCAATCCCGCCTGCTCGAGGGCGATCGTGATGCCGTCGACGATGTTCGACGACCACACGTGCATCTGCT
>DASZOO010000106.1:0-2152 GCA_035550775.1 Actinomycetota bacterium
CGGGTGATCGTCGTCTACGGCGACTGCGGCACGGGCGGCCGGCTCGACGAGGTGCTCGCCCGGTACCCGGCCGTGCGCCCCGCCGGGTTCCACTGCTTCCAGTGGTACGCAGGGGAGCTGTACCGCCGGTTCGAGGACGACATCGGCATCTACTTCCTGACGGACTGGCTCGTCACGAACTGGGAGCGCGCGGTGATCGGAGGGCTCGGGCTCGACCGCTATCCCTGGCTGAAGGAGACCTACTTCGGCAACCTCACGCGGGTGCTCTTCGTGCGCCAGCATCCCGATCCCGGGCGCGAGGCCAAGGCACGCGAGATCGCCGGGTACCTGGGGCTGCCGATCGAGATCCACGACCTCGGCATCGAGCCGCTCGAGGAGCTGCTCGTGCCTTTGATGGAGCGAAGGCAAGAGGAGCCCGACGATGTTCGAGCGTGAGCTGGCTCCGCGGATCCTTTCCGAGGAGCAGGAGGACACGGTTCACGAGACCGCGATGCGCATCCTCAAGGAGATCGGCACCGACGTGAAACACGAGCAGGCACGGAAGCGGCTCGCCGAGGCCGGGCTGCAGGTCGAAGACGAACGGGTTCGGTGGGACCGTGGGTTCGTGATGGATCAGGTCGCCAAGGCGCCGGCGTCGTTCCGGCTGCGGGCGCGGAACCCGGAGCGCTCGCTCATGGTCGGCGGGATCGACGGGGTGCCGGTCTGGATGAACGTGGGCGGACCGCCGTTCGCCAGCGACCTCAACGAGGGCCGCCGGAGCGGCCGCATCGCCGACCACGACCGGCTCGTCAAGCTGACGCACGCGACCGACGTGCTCAACTGCGTGCAGGCGGGCGCGGTCGAGGCCACGGACCTGCAGATGGAGGTCCGCCACATGGACATGGAGTACTCCACGATCCGGTGGTCGGACAAGCCGTACACCACGTACGGCACGAGCGGCCCCCGGGCCCGCGACGGCATCCGCATGGCCGAGATCGTGCACGGTGGGCGCGAGGCGATCGAGGCCGAGCCGGCGTTCATGGGCATCGTGAACCCGAACTCCCCGCTGATCTGGGACTTCCGTATGACCGACGCGCTGATCGCGTGGGCCGAGGCGAGGCAGCCGGTCGTGGTGACCCCGTTCCTGCTCGCGGGCGCGACGAGCCCGGTGAGCGTGGCCGGCGGGCTCGCCCAGCAGGCCGCCGAGGCGCTCAGCGGCGTCGCCTTGGCGCAGCTCGTGCGCGAAGGCACGCCCTGCCTCTACGGCTCGTTCTTCACCGTGACCGACATGCGCACCGGATCGCCGGCGTTCGGCACCCCGGAGTCCGTCTGGGGCATCCTGGCGGGCGCCCAGCTCGCGCGCCGATACGGGTTGCCGTTCCGAGGCGGCGGAGGTCTGGCCTCGAGCCCGGCCGTCGACGCACAGGCGGCCGCCGAGACGCAGATGATGCTCTGGGCGACGAACCTCGCCGCCACCGACGTGGTGCTGCACGCCGCGGGCTGGCTCGAAGGGGGCCTCACCGCCTCGTTCGAGAAGTTCGCCCTCGACGTCGAGCTGCTCCGCCAGTTCCAGGTGCAGGCGAAGGGCATCGGCTTCACCGAGGAGGAGATCGCCTTCGACGCCCTGAAGGAAGCCGGCCCGGGCGGGCTGTTCCTCTCGTCGCCGCATACGCGGGCGCACTTCAAGGAGTGGCTCGACATGTCGCCGCTGTTCCAGACCCCGGACTTCGCCACGTGGGAGGCGATGGGGTCCGAGACCACCGAGGTGGCGGCGAACCGCGCGTGGAAGGACCTGCTCGAAGCCTACGAGGACCCTGGGCTCGACCCGGCGATCGACGAGGAGCTTCACGCGTACATGGCGAGCCGTCGCGACGCGCCCGATCTCTACGTCGAGGACTGACCCACCGCGCGCGAACGAGAGGCCCACACGACCTGTCCAGGACGTGCAGCGCTCGTGCTGCAGCTGCTCACCTCGCGCAGCGGTGCGAGACGGCCCCCGAAGGACGATGCGGTCGCGGATGGGATAGTGGCGACGTGAGCAGGGAACCGACCGTGGAGCGAAGGTCGCGTTGTTGAGGCTGGCTCTCGCGGAGATCCGGCGCGCGAAGCTCCGGTTCGGCATGTTGATCGGCGCCGTCGCCCTGCTCGTCTTCCTGATCCTGTTCCAGCAGAC
>DASZOO010000107.1:0-5491 GCA_035550775.1 Actinomycetota bacterium
TACGGCGGCACCGTGAAGGATCTCGCCGGTGACGGTGTGCTCGCGTTCTTCGGGGCGCCGGTCGCCCACGAGGACGACCCGGAGCGTGCGGTCCGCACCGGGCTCCGCATCGTCGACGACATCGAGGCCTTCGCACGCGAGATCGCAGAGGCCTGGGGCGTCGACGCGTTGAACGTGCGCGTCGGGGTCAACAGCGGGCCGGTGGTGACCGGCGCGATCGGAGCCGGTGAGCGGGTGGAGTTCGCCGCGATGGGCGATGCCGTGAACGTCGCCGCCAGGCTGCAATCCGAGGCACAACCGGGCTCCGTGCTCGTGGGTGAGGCGACCAAGCGGATCGTGTCCGACCGGTTCACGTGGGACGGGGGGGCGTCGTTCCGGCTCAAGGGCAAGGCCGGTCCGGTGACCGCGTTCACCGTGACCGGCGCCGGCGCCGGCGCGCATGGCCGCAGGGACGCGGGGTCGGCGATGCGCACGATCGGCAGGGACCGCGAGCTCGCGAGGGCACGCGAGGCGGTCGACGCGGTCGCGACCGGCGCCGGCGGCGTCGTGTTCATCACCGGCGAGCCAGGCATCGGCAAGACCCGCATGGTGCACGAGCTGCGGCGTGCCTTCGGCGCCGTGACCCCTCAGTACGGCCGTTCGCTGTGGCTCGAAGGACGATGCGTGAGCTACGGCGGTTCCATCCCGTACTGGCCCTTCCGCGACCTGCTTCGATCGTGGCTGGGGGTCGGAGGCGACGAGCCCGAGCTCCGGATCCGCATCACGCTCAGGCGGCAGGTCGACCGGCTCTTCCCCGAGCGGTCGGGCGACATGGTTCCCTACCTCGCCTCGCTGCTCGGCCTCACACCGACCGATTCGGAGGCGTCACGCATCGACGAGCTCTCCCCCGAGGCGCTCCAGTACCGGACGTTCGAGGTGCTGCGGCACACCGTCGAGGCACTCGCGGCCGAGGGCCCGGTGGCCGTGGTGCTCGAGGACCTGCACTGGGCCGACGCGACGTCGCTGCAGCTGCTCGAACGGTTGGTCGTCGACACGGAGAACGAGGCGCTCGTGCTGATCTGCACCCTTCGTCCCGAGCGTGATCATCCGTCGTGGCGGTTGAAGGAAGACGTGGCGCGCACGCTGCCACATCGGTTCCGTGAGGTCGCGCTCGAGGCGCTCACGGGCGATGCGGGACGCGAGCTGCTCGCCGCGCTCGTCGGTGAGGGAACCCTCCCACCGGACCTCGAGTCGCGCATCCTCGCCTCGGCGGACGGCAATCCGTTCTTCCTGGAAGAGCTCGTGCGCTCCATGGTCGATGCGGGCGCGATCGTCCGCGAGGGGCAGGATTGTCGCTTCGACCACGAGGTCGAGCTGCAGGTGCCGCCGACGGTCGAGAAGGTGATCCTGGCGCGGATCGACCGCCTGGACCAGCCCGCGCACGATGTCGTCGTGGCGGCGTCGGTGCTGGGCCGCACGTTCAACCTTCCGCTGCTCCACGCCGTGGCCACGGGCGAGGACGTCCGCTCGACGCTCGGGGAGCTGATGCGGGTCGACCTCGTACGCGAGGGCCGTCGGTGGCCCGAGCCCGAGTACCGGTTCACCCACGCGCTGATCCAGGAGACGGCCTACCGCACCCTCGTCGCCGACGATCGGCGCCGGCTGCACGGGCGGGCGGCCGTTTGGCTCGAACAGCACCATGCCGGGAAGGAGGACGAGGTCGCGGGCCTGCTCGCGCACCACTGGCTCGGGGCAGAGGACGAGGCGAAGGCGATGCGCTACCTGACGGCGGCGGGCGACCGCGCTCGCCAGGAGTACGCGCTCGACGAGGCGATCGCGTACTACCGGGAGCTGCTGCCGCTGCTCGATCAGCGAGGTGAGGACCGCGAGATCGCGCTCGTGCTCTTCAAGCTGGCGCTCGCCTTGCACATGTCGCTGCGGTTCGCTGAGGCGAACGAGGCGTACCAGCGGGCGTTCGAGCGCTGGACGCCGCTCGAGGAGCCGGCCCGTCTGCCGTCGGCGACGCTGCGCGTGGCGACGAGCTTCCTGCCCGACGACCCCGATCCTCGATCGGCGATCGCGTGGCCGAACATCCAGCTGTGCATGCAGCTGTTCGATCGGCTGGTCGAGCAGTGGCCCGAGCGGACGATCGTGCCGTCGCTGGCCGAGCGCTGGGAGATCTCCGACGACGGCCTGCGGTACGTCTTCCACCTGCGTGAGGGGCTCACGTGGTCGGACGGGCAACCCCTCACCGCCCACGACGTGGAGTTCGGCATCAAGCGGGTGCTCGACCCGTCGGCGCCCGGCTCCTCGGTCGCGATCTACTTCGTGCTTCAGGGCGGCCAGGCCTACTACCTGGGCGAGGAGTCCGACCCCTCGACGATCGGGGTCCGCGCGCTCGACGATCGCACCGTGGAGTTCCGGCTCGCCGCCCCCGCGCCGTACTTCATGAGCGTGATGAACCGGCCCGACGGGGGGCCGCAGCCCCGGCACGCGATCGAGGCACTCGGTGACGCGTGGATCGAGCCGGACAAGCAGGTGGTCTCGGGCGCCTTCCACATCGTCGAGCAGGCCGAGGGCAGGCTGTGGCTGGGACGGCACGCAGGACTCAACGTCGGCCGCACGGGGAACGTCGCGACGGTCGAATACTCCCGGGCCCGGATCGGCGAGGCGATCGGCTGCTACGAGCGTGACGAGCTCGATCTCATCCTCGCGCGGTACACGCCGCGCCTGGCCGACCTGATGGCCCGGGACCTGCCCGACGCCACGATCGGACCCGCCGGGTGGTCCGGCTACCTGGCGTTCGACCATTCGAGCGAGGCCGGCTCGTCGCTGGAGCTGCGACGTGCTCTCGGGCACGCGATCGACCGGGACGCCCTCGCGAGCGTGCTCCCAGCGAACCTGATCGTCGCGACCGGCGGCATCGTTCCGCCTGCGCTCCAGGGCCACACGCCCGACATCGCGCCACGGTTCGATCCCGATCTCGCCCGCGAGTGCTTCGGTCGCGCGGGTTTCGAAGGTCCGATCGGTCTGGCGATCCTGGACGACGACATCCCGGTCCTGGAGCCGGTGATCGCCTCATGGCGGTCCGTGCTCGGCTTGACGACCGACCTGCGTCCGTGGTCGCTCGACGAGATCGCGACGATGAGGCCGCCACCGGAGCGCGCGCCGATCTACTTCACCGGCTGGTTGCCCGGGTATGCAGATCCGGAGTACTTCTTGCGGCTGCTCTTCCACTCGCAGAGCCGCACGAACGAGGGCGGGTTCGACTTCCCGCCGTTCGACGAGCTGATCGAGCGCGCCCGGCAGGAGCGGAGCGACCGTGGGCGGCTCTCGTTGTTCCACGATGCCGACCGCATGGCGGTCGTGGATCGGGTCGCGGTGATCCCGCTCGTGTACGGCCGGAGCCTCGCCGTCGTGAAGCCCCGGGTCCGCGGCTGGTGGGAGTTCGGCAAGACCTCCGCGAACTTCGCGGACCTCGAGATCTCGACGCCCGCCGACTGAGGCCCCTCGCTCGCTCGCGCCGTCACACGGACGGGAACGGGTCGTCGGCGAACGTCCGCAGGACGTGATCGGCGCCGCCGTCTCGCAGCTGCTCGACGGAGTACTCGCCGGTCGCGACGCCGACCGCGACCGTGCCGGCGCCGTGAGCAGCCTCGATGTCCCTCGGCGTGTCGCCCACGACGATGACCTCCCACGGGTCGATGTCGTGGCCCGACAACGCCTCGGCCCGCGCGATCGCCGCGCGCGTCAGATCGCTCCGCACCGCCGAGTCGCTGCCATACCCACCGAACAGGAAGAACCGCTGCAGCCCCGCCCGGGAGATCTTGATGTGGGCGGCACCCTCGATGTTCCCGGTCACGAGGCCGAGGAGCGTGTCGGCGTGGACCAACCGCTCGAGCAGGTCGTGCACCCCCGGCATCACCCGGTATCGGGGGGACGAGGCGACCTCCTCGGGCAGCCGCAGGACGTAGCGCATCATCAGCCGGATCACCTCGTCGGTGGTGGGCGCGCGTCCGAGGGTGCCCTCGAACGTCTCCCGTGCCACGACCGGGTCGGTCATGCCGACCTCGCTGAACCTGCGGATGTCGCCGTCGACCCCGAACGCTTCGCGGAACGCATGCGACCAGCTGCGCCCCCCGGCACCACCGGTGTCGATCAGGGTGCCGTCGACGTCGAACAGCACGACTCGGCGATCGGTCATCGATCCCCCCTCCAGGTCCGGCTCACCCACGTCTGGTGGACGCCGGGCGGGCGGGTGCGCAGATGCCGGTACAGCGCCGGGGCGATCTTCATCTTCGCGAGGTCACCGCTCGCCCCGACGACGATCGCCTGCGGCTCCGGTGCTCGCAGCGTCATCGCGCCGAGGCCGGGAGGTTACGAGTAGTACTCGACGATGAGGCGTTCCTCGACCGCCACTGGCAGCGGGACCTCGTCGCGCTCGGGCTGACGCGACAGCGTGCCCTGCAGCTGTTCCTTGTTGCGGTAGAGGTAGCCGGGCGGATCGGGCGTGATCTCGACCGCTTCCCGCACGCTGACGAAGTTCTTCGCTTTGCCGGCGATCTCGATGGTCTGCTCGGGCTTCACGCGAGCGCTGGGCACGTCGACGCGCTTGCCGTCGAGCTGCACGTGCCCGTGGGAGACGAGCTGTCGCGCCTGACGCGTGGTCAGCGCGAACCCGAGCCGCAGCACGACGGTGTCGAGGCGGGTCTCGAGACGACGGATCAGCTCCTCGCCGGTGACTCCCTGGCTTCGCGTCGCCTCGTCGTAGTAGCGGCGCATCTGGCTCTCGCTCACGCCGTAGATCGTGCGGAGCTTCTGCTTCTCGACGAGCCGCGTCTGATACTCGGAGATGCGTTTGCGGCCACGACCGTGCTGGCCCGGCGGGTAGGGGCGCTTGTTCGACGGGCAGTTCGGACGGCCGCAGAGCGGCTCGCCGACACGCCGGCACTGACGATGCTTCGGTCCGATCTTGTTCATGGTCTCCGGGTTCCTCCGGCCCTCTCGTGGCTGTTCCCGTGGGTGTTCCCGCTGGCCGGGGCGCGTGGGCCGGATCTGGCCCCCGACCGTGAAGACATCGCCGTGCGCGCAGGCGCGCTGCGGGAACTCGTGCCCTCGGTGCCCATCGACGATACCAGCGACCTGCGAGGATGCCCCATGTGCACGCCGTCGCGGACCGGATCGTCGGCAGCATCCTCGGCCTCGCGCTGGGCGACGCGCTGGGCGCTCCCTTCGAGTTCCGTCGCGCGCACGACGTGCCCGATCCGATCCCCGCGTTCGAGCTTCCCTGGGCCGGTCTGCCGCCGGGGGCGACCACCGACGACACCGCGATGGCCCGGAACCTGTGGACGAGCTTGATCGCGACCGAGGGAACGCTCGACCCGCACGACGTCCTGCGGCGCCACCTCGCCTGGCTCGCGACGTCCCCATCGGACGTCGGCAACCTCACGCTCAGCGTGCTGAGCGCATGGCGTGACGGGGTGCCTGACGCGGCGCGCGACTACGTCGCGCG
>DASZOO010000108.1:0-18202 GCA_035550775.1 Actinomycetota bacterium
GCCGCGTACTCCGCACGCACCTTCGTCCACCGGCGCCGCACGTACCAGGCGGCTGCGACCACGCAGATGGCTGCGATCGCCCAGGAGAACGGCTGCAACGCGTGCTCCACCGTCTCCCACCGGTCGCCGAGCTCGTAACCGAGCCAGGCGAGCGCGAACGTCCACGGTAGGCAACCGAGCACCGTGTAGAGCGTGAACCGCCAGAACGGCATGCGCACCACGCCCGCAGGCAGCGAGATGAACGTGCGGATCACGGGGAGCAGGCGTGAGAAGAACACCGCGGCGTCGCCGTAGCGCTCGAACCAGTCGTGGGCCTTGTCGACCTCGTGCGGACGGATCAGCAGGTATCGCCCGAACCGATCCACGAGCGGACGGCCGCCCGCAGCGCCAGCCCAGTACGCGAGCCACGACCCGACGAGGTTCCCGACCGTGCCGGCGATGCCGACCCAGAACAGCGACAGCTCCTCGCCGGGGGCAGCGAAGCCTGGCGCGGCGAGGGCGCCGCCGAACAGCATCGTCACCTCGCTCGGGATGGGCACGCACGCCGATTCGAGCACCATCAGCATGAACACGGCCGCGTAGCCGTAGCCGGCCACCGTGTCGATCACGAACTGATGGAGCCAATCGAGCATGCGTGTTCAACTCCGAGGCTCGGGAATACGAAGACCGTACCAGTCGTTCTTTGGCCTCCAGAGGTGTCTCGGCACGGTGGGCTCCCGGGTTCAGGTCCGGCCGATGGTACGGTCGCCGCCGGGTCTTCCTGCCCGGAGGCCGGCTTGACACCCTCACCCCACGACCCGTAAAGGTTCCCCGCCATGGCCAACGGAAAGACGCTCGTGGTCGTCGAATCGCCGGCGAAGGCGAAGACGATCGAGAAGTACCTGGGCGGCGACTATGCCGTCCGGGCTTCGTACGGGCACATCCGCGACCTCGGCAAGGGCTACGGAGGGCTGGGGGTCGACGTCGAGCACGCCTTCACCCCCGACTACATCGTGCCCGAGGACTCGAAGCGGCACGTCGGCGAGCTGAAGAAGGCGTTGAAGGCCGGGTCCGGCGACCTGATCCTCGCGACGGACTACGACCGCGAGGGCGAGGCGATCGCCTTCCACGTGGCGACCCTGCTCGGTGTCGATCCCGCGACCGCGAAACGGGTGACGTTCACCGAGATCACCCGCGATGCCATCCTCGAGGCCTTCGGCCAGCCGCGGGCGATCGACCTGAAGCTCTACGACGCGCAGGAAGCTCGCCGCATCCTCGACCGCCTCGTCGGATACCGGATCTCCCCGCTGCTGTGGAAGAAGGTCCGGCCCGGCCTGTCGGCGGGCCGCGTGCAGTCGGTGGCGGTGCGGCTGATCGTCGAGCGTGAGCGTGAGATCCGTGCGTTCGTGCCGGTGGAGTACTGGAGCGTCGACGTCCGGCTCACCCCTGAGGACGCCGAACGGCCCTTCACGGCACGCCTGACCCAGGTGCCCGAGGGCAAGCTCGCAGCGTCGCCCGACAAGAAGGGCGTGCTCCTGTCGACCGAGGCCGACGCCGCCGCCCACGTCGAGCGTTTGCGCCGCGCGAGCTTCCACGTCACGAACGTCGAGAAGAAGCAGCGCAAGCGCTCGCCGGCCCCGCCCTTCACCACCTCGACCCTGCAACAGGAGGCCGCACGCAAGCTCGGGTTCACGGCGCGCAAGACGATGACGCTCGCCCAGCGCCTGTACGAAGGCATCGACCTGCCCGGTGAGGGCACGGTCGGGCTGATCACCTACATGCGAACCGACTCGGTGAACATCGCCGACACCGCCCTGCGTGAGATCTCCGAGTTGGTCAACAGCGACTACGGCGAGCGCTACACGCTGAAGGAGTTCCGGCGGTACCGTACGCGCAGCCGCAACGCGCAGGAGGCGCACGAGGCAGTGCGTCCGACGAGCGCGATGCGTACCCCGCAGCGGGTGGCGGCGACCCTCGATCGCGACCAGCTCCGTCTCTACACGCTGATCTGGCAGCGCACGATGGCCACCCAGATGGCCGATGCGCTGTTCGACCAGGTCGGTGTCGACATCGCCGCTCGCGACGGCGACACGGAGTACGGGCTCCGCTCGACCGGTCAGACGATGACCTTCGACGGGTTCATCCGTGTGTACAAGGAGGGCCGCGACGAGGGGCCCGACGAGGACGCCGAGAAGGCCTTGCCTGTGCTCACCGCCCAGCAGGCGTTGCGCATGCTCGAGGTGCTGCCCGAGCAGCACTTCACCCAGCCCCCGCCGCGCTATTCGGAGGCCTCGCTCGTGAAGACGCTCGAAGAGCAGGGCATCGGCCGGCCGTCGACGTACGCGTCGATCATCGACACGATCCAGCGTCGTGAGTACGTGAGTCTCGAGGACAAGCGCTTCCGGCCCACCGACACCGGCGAGGTCGTGACCGACAAACTGATCGAGCACTTCCCCGATGTCGTCGACGTGACCTTCACGGCATACATGGAGAAGGAGCTCGACGACATCGCCGAGGGCGACCTGCGGAAGCTGCAGATGCTCGAGGAATTCTACGGACCGTTCGAGCGTGCCCTCGAGAAGGCGGAGCACTCGTTCGAGCGTTTCAGCGAGGAACTCGACGAGACCTGCCCGCTGTGCCCGGCCGAGGGGCGCGAGCCCGGGAAGCTCGAGGTCAAGCTCGGCCGCTACGGCAAGTTCGTCGGATGCACCAACTACCCCGACTGCCGCTACATCCGGAACATGGACGGCAGCGTGCGCCCCGAGCCGGAGATGCTCGACGAGACCTGCCCGGAGTGCGGCCGGCAGCTGCAACGACGCCACGGACGGTACGGGCCGTTCACGGGTTGCAGCGGCTATCCGGAGTGCAGGTACATCAAGAAGGATCCCCCCGTCTCGACCGGCGTCACCTGCCCGCAGTGCGGTGAGGGCGAACTGATCGAGAAGCGCAGCCGGTTCGGTTCGATCTTCTACAGCTGCAGCAGGTATCCCGACTGCGACTGCGCGGTCGGGAATCCGCCGGAGAAGGACCGTCCGTGCCCCGAGTGCGGTTCCTTGTTGCTGCGCCGCCCGAAGTCGCTGAAGTGCTGGGGATGCGGGGCCGAGCTCGATCTCGAGTTCAACGTCACGAAGTCCGGCGACGTGGAGGCCGAAACGGCGGCCCGCGAGGCGAAGCGCGCGGCGCGCGCCAAGCGAGCGAACGCCAAGAAGACGACCGCGAAGAAGTCCACGGCGAGGAAGAAGCCTGCAGCCAGGACGAAGGCCACGAGGAAGAAGGGCGCCGCGAAGGAAGACGTCAGGACGAAGCCGACCACGGTCGCCGTGACGTCCGCCGAGGCTCCGGAGGCCTGACGCCTCGTGGCATCGATCGCCGACGAGGTCGCCGCGCTCCGCGGAACCCGTGCGGCGACCTTCAGAGATCTCCTGACCCACCCGGCGTTCAGCCGGCTGCTGGCAGCGATGACGGTCTCGTCGCTGGGCGACTGGGTGGGATTCGTGGCGGTCACCACCCTGGTCACGAGGTTGTCGGGCTCCGTCGCCGCAGCCGGACTCGCGGTCGGAGCCGTGATGACCGCCCGCATGCTGCCGGCGGTGCTGTTCGGTCCGATCGCCGGTGCGCTCGTCGATCGCGTCGATCGCAAGCGGATCATGATGCTCTCCGACATCGGGCGCGGCGTGATGTACGCGACGATGGCGTTCGCGGGCAGGCTCTGGGTCATCTTCCTGCTGTCGTTCGCGATCGAGTGCCTCTCGTTGCTCTGGAGCCCGGCACGGGACGCCACCTTGCCGAACCTCGTGCCACGACGCCAACTCGCGAACGCCAACGCGATCGGGTTGGTCAGCACCTACGGAACCCTGCCGCTCGGCGCGGCGGTCTTCTCCCTGCTCGCCGCCTTCAGTTCGTGGGTCGGTGCGCGGATCCCGTGGCTCGGCGCTCGTCCCGAGTCCCTTGCCCTCGTGCTCGACGCGGGGACGTTCGCGTTCTCCGCGTTCATGCTCAGTCGCATCGCCTTCCCACCGAGCGCCGGCATCCTGCACGGACGGCTCGACCTGGGAAGGGTCTGGCGGGACGTCGTCGACGGCATCCGGTTCCTCAGGGAGGACTCCATCGCCTCGGCGATGACCGCCGGCATCGTCGTCGCGTTCGCGGCGGTCGGCGCGGTGCTCGCGGTCGGACCGATCTTCGTCAGCACCCTCGACGCCGACGCGGCGGCATGGGGGATCATCGTCAGCGCGTTCGGCATCGGCATGGCGCTGGGCATGGCATCGTCGAACCAGGCCGCCCGATTCGTGGATCGGGGGTTCGCGTTCGTCTGGGCACTCGTGGCCGCAGCCGTAGCGCTGTTCGTGCTGGCATCGATGCCGAACCTGGCGCTGGCTGCGGTCGTCTGCGTGTGGCTGGGGGCGTTCTGCGGTCTGGCGTGGGTGAGCGGCTACACGTTGCTGCAGGAGAACGTCGAGGACGAGTACCGGGGTCGCACGTTCGCCTCGCTCACGACGTTGTCGCGTCTGGGGTTGTTCCTGAGCCTGACGGTCTTCCCTATCCTGTCGACCGTCTATGGCGACTACGAGTTCTACGTCGGAGGCCAGCGGTTCGACCTGTCGGGCACGCGGCTCGCGCTGTGGACGGCCGGAGCCCTCGCGGCGGTCGCCGGCCTCAACACCCGGCGGCTGCTCCACCGGCACCGTCTCTCCCGGCCCCAACCGCTCGCCCTCGTGCCGAAGCTGAAGCGGCCACCCGCGACGGGGTTCTTCATCGCCTTCGAAGGCGTGGAAGGAGCCGGCAAGGGCACCCAGATCCGCCTGACGGAGGAGTACCTGCGGGGTCGAGGATCTCGAGAGGTGCTCGTCACGCGGGAGCCCGGCGGTACCGAGCTCGGCGAGAAGATCCGCGAGGTGCTGCTCGACCCGAAGACCGGCAAGCTCGACGCGCGCAGCGAGGCGCTGCTGTTCGCCGCCGCGCGTGCACAGACCGTGACCAACGTGATCCGCCCCGCGCTCGCTCAGGGCAAGATCGTGATCTGCGACCGGTACGTCGACTCCTCGCTGGCCTACCAGGGCTGGGGCCGCGGCATCGGGGAGCAGGACGTCCTCACCCTGAACGTCTGGGCCACCCAGGGGCTCTTCCCGGATCTGGTGGTCCTGCTGCATCTCGAGCCGGAACGCGGGCTGCTTCGCTCGACCGAGGCGCCCGACCGCATGGAGCTGGAGGGGCAGGACTTTCACGCCAGGGTGGCCGATGCCTACCTGAAGATCGCCGAGGAGCACCCCGAGCGCTTCGTGCTGATCGACGCCGACCAAGAGCCGGCGGAGGTCTTCGACGACGTCCGCGAGGCGATCGACTCGGCGTTGGAGGAGTTCGATCGCTCCGACGAGGGCGAGGCGGGACCGCCCTCGTAGGAGGGGCGGTGGGAGGACGTGTGCGTGTCGATGGTGAAGCCCGCAGGTCCCCGCCGGCCGGTACGCTTCGCTGACGATGACGTTCCCGGTTCTGCAGCAGGTCCCCGGTCAGCCCCACGCGATGGGGTTCCTGCAGGGCGCCGCGGAACGCCCACACCATGCCTACGTCTTCGCCGGTCCCGAGGGCAGCGGGAAGTCGCTCGCCGCGCACGCGTTCGCGGCCGCCCTGCTCTGCCGGCGAGGCGGCTGCGGCGATTGCCGTGACTGCCGGCTGGCCCTGAAGGACCAGCATCCGAACGAGTTCCTGGTGGAGCCCGAGGGCCGCGACATCCACGTGAACACGATCCGCGAGGAGGTGTGGACGCCGGTCTCGCGCACGGCGCCCGAGCACGGCCGGAAGATCTTCGTGATCCGGGAGGCCGACCGCCTCTCGCCCGCGGCCGCCGACACGTTGTTGAAGGTGCTCGAGGAGCCGCCCGCCGATGCGGTGTTCCTGTTGATGTCGGCTCGGGCACACGAGCTGCCGGAGACGATCCGCTCCCGGTGCCACACCGTCACGTTCTCGGCGCTCTCCGAGGCGTTCGTCGTCGATGTGCTCCGCGGGGAGGGGGTCGATGCGACGCGTGCTCATCTCGCCGCACGGCTGACCGGCGGCAACCTCGGTCGGGCGCGGCGCCTCGCCGTTTCCGATGAGGGTCTCGCGTTCCGCGACGCCGCGATCGAAGCGCTCGAGCTCGCGGCGCGCGGCCCGGTCGGCGCGCTCGATGCGGCGCAGACCGTGCTCGACGCGGCGTCGGGCTACAAGAAGGCGATGAAGGCGGAGCTCGACGACGAGCTCGCGCCGTTCCTCGACGAGAAGGGCCGGCCCGAAGATGCGTATCGGGGAGCGATCCGGCGTATCGAGATCCGGTTCCAGCGGCGGGAGCGCCGAGCCGAGCGTGATTACGTGGATTGGGTGCTGCTGGCGGCCTCGGCGCTGCTGCGAGATCGCATCGCCGGGCAGGTCGGCGCTCGTCGCGACGATCTGCTCAACCCCGATCTGCAGCCCGACGTCGGCCTCCCGGTGGTCCGTGCCGCTCGCGGACTCGCGGGGGTGGAGGCGGCCCGCGCCGAGCTCGCCGAAGACCTCAACCTCAACACCCGCCTCGTGCTCGAGCGCGCCTTCCTGGCCGTGGCCGAGATGGCAGCCTGAACCACCCCGAGGAAAGTGGTGCTGGCATCACTGGCGCGAGCCGTGGCCCGTGGGACGCTTCGAGATGGAGGCTGATGACCAGATGACCGTTCGCGTCCTCATCGTCGACGACCAGGAGCCGTTCCGCATGGCCGCCCGCATGGTCGTCGACGCCACCGACGGGTTCGAGGTGGTCGGGGAGGCGGAGACGGGCGAGGACTCGGTCCGTATGGCCGCCGACCTGCACCCGGATCTCGTGCTGATGGACGTGAACCTGCCGGGCATCAACGGGCTCGAGGCGACCCGGCAGATCCTGGCAGACGGCGAGGGCGCCGTGGTCGTGCTCCTGCTCTCGACCTACGAGGAAGAGGAGTACGCGCCCAGGGCCGCCGAGTGCGGGGCGGCCGCCTACATCCCCAAGGCCGTCTTCGGCCCGGACCGCCTCGAGGACGCCTGGTCGGCCGCCTCGCCCGACGGGTAGCTCACCCGACCGGCACGGAGCCGGTCACCGTCGTCCCGGCCCCCGGGGCGCTCTCGATGCGCACCTCGCCCCCGATCGCATCGAGCCGGTCGGTGATGCCCTGCAGCCCGGTACCCCGCGACGTCGTCGCCGGGTCGAACCCGCGGCCGTCGTCGGTGACGCGGAACCGCAGCGACCCGTCGTGCTGGGCGATCGCGACCTCGGCGGCCGTCGCCTCCGCGTACTTCGAAACGTTGTTCAACGCCTCGAGCACGCTGAAATACACCGCCGCCTCGACCTCCTGCTGGTAGCGGCCCACGTCGTCGACCGACACGGTCGTCGGGACGGCTGCCTTCCGGGCCTGGGCTTGCAGAGCTGCCCGCAGGCCCTGGTCGGCGAGCAACGGCGGGTAGATGCCGCGGGCGAGATCCCGCAAGTCGCCGAGGGTCTCGGCGGAGGCGTCGGCGAGCGTTCCGAGCAGCTCACTGGCCGCCGACGGATCGCGCTCGACCATCGTGCTCGCGAGCTTCAGCTGGACCTGGAGCGCCACGAGCTGCTGCTGCACGCCGTCGTGGATGTTCCGTTCGAGCCGGCGACGTTCCTCGTCCTGGGCGGTGACGAGGCGCTGCCGCGAGGCGCGCAGCTCGCCGATCAGCCGCACGTTGCGCAGCACGAGGCCGGCCTGAGCGGCGAGGTCGCGGACGAGCGCCTCCTTCGTGCCGTCCATCGGATCGGCGGGATCGGGCCGGAGCGTGATCGCACCGAGCAGTTCCTCCTGCTGGCGCACCTCGCACATGTACTCCCCCTCCAGGCTCGGCGCCGAGCCGTCGACCACGGCGCGACTCGGGAGAGAGGACGCGTCGATCGGCCACGAGGCTTCGAGCGACAGGTCGGAGCCGGTCGCCAGCCAGACGTCGCTCCGCCTCGCGCCGGTCGCCTCGGCGACGAGCCGGGCCATGCGCGGAAGAACGTCGTCGGTCGAGTACGTGTCGCCGACGCGCTCGCTGAACTCCGAGAGCACCTCGTAGGGCGTCGCGCGGCGCCCGTACACCAGCCGACCGGCGATGCGAGCCGCGCGCGGGCGGAGCCAGAGGAACAGGGCTGACAGGATCGTGGCGAGCACGAGCACCGGCACGACGTCGGCGTCACCCCCCACGCCGAAGACGAGCGCCGGGATCACGCCCACGACGACGAAGCCCGCGACCGTGAGCCCGCCGACGACGACGGCGTACTGCGCCGTCTTCTTGATCACGACGTCGAGATCCCACAGCCCGTGTCGGAAGATCGCAACGAGGTATGCGGCGGGCGTGCCGATCACGAGCACGAACACCGTGATGAAGAAGGGGATGTCGAAGAAGGGGTCGGACCCGTTCCCGCCGATGCCCAGCGCTTCCCCCGCGAGCCCGAGCACGAACCCGGCGCTGAGGCTGAGCCCTGCGACGGCCGCGACGAGTCGCAGCAGCCGCATCTGCTGCCGTGCCTCGCCGGACGAGGCCCGGTAGCGCCCGATCACCGCGACCACCGTCGAGAGCGCGGCGATCAGCGCGGTGAACGCGCCGATCGAGATCAGCGCTCCGGCCGCGCTCCCGAACCCGTCGATGCCGATCGGGTTGACGTAGAGGATGCCCGCGTCGACCCAGTTGTTCAACGGCCCCGGCCGCAGCGCGAAGCCGAGCAGAGCGAGCGCGGTGCCGCCGATCAACCCGCGGACCGCCCAGCGCCACCTCGGGCTCGGCACGTGCCCGTCGGGGTAGAGCAGGAAGAGCAGCGGCAGGAGCGCCACCGGATACAGGAGGTACTCGCCGAGGACGGCGACCGCGCCCACGCCCGGCACCGACCCGGGATCGATGCGGGCTCCGCGGACGACGAGCGTCTGCGCCAGCGTGAGGAGCGGCAGCGTCGCCCCGATCGCGAGGAACGTCCACCCGGCCCAGTTCGTGGGCTGCCGCGAGACGATCAGTGAGCCGACCGCCATCCAGCCGAAGCAGAGCGCGACCACGAGCAGGACGCCCGCGCCCAGCCCGGAGTCGTCGACCAGCCGCTCCTCCCCGGCGGCGATTCTCGCCTCGACCTCGGCCCGGATCGCGGCCACGCGCTCCGCGGTCGGATCGCCGATCACGACGATGCGATCGGGATGCGGATCGGGCGGCATCCCGACGAACATGACCGTGCTCACCGCGACCGCAACCGCGCAGACGCCGATCACGACGAGCGAGAGGATCCGTGCGTTCCGCCTGCTCATGGCCTACGCACCGTCGACGGGCACCGATCCCGTCACCCTCGTCCCGGCGCCCGGGGCGCTCTCGACCCGGACCTCGCCCCCGATCGCGTCGACGCGGTCGGAGATGCCCTGCAGTCCCGTGCCGCGCTCGGTCGTCGCGGGGTCGAAGCCCTGCCCGTCGTCCTCGACGCGGAACTCGAGGGAGCCGTTGCGCTGGGCGAGCGAGATCATCACCGCGCGGGCATGCGCGTACTTCGCGACGTTGTTCATCGCCTCGAGCACGCTGAAGTACACGGCGGCCTCGACCTCCTGGCCGTACCGGCCTACCCCCGACGCCTCGACGGCGGTCGGCACGATCGCCTTGCGGGCCTGAGCGCCGATCGCCGCCTCGAGCCCCTGGTCGGCGAGCAACGGCGGGTAGATGCCTCGGGCCAGGTCGCGGAGGTCCTCGAGCGTCGCGGTCGCCGTCGCCTGGAGGTCGGTGGCGATCGTCACGGCGCGCTCCGGGTCCCGCGCAGCGATCGTGGCCAGCAGCCCCAGCTGCACGTTGAGCGCCACGAGCTGCTGCTGGACGCCGTCGTGGATGTCGCGCTCGAGCTTCCGCCGCTCGTCGTCCTGCGCGGCGACGAGGCGCTGTCGCGAGGCGCGCAGCTCCTCGATCAGGCGAACGTTGCGCAGGACGAGCCCGGCCTGCGCCGCGAGGTCGCGCAGGAGTCGTTCCTTCGAGGGGTCCATCGGGTCGTCGGGGGGCATCGTCACCGAGAGCGCCCCGAGTCGCTCGCCCCGGTGCGTGACGTCCACGCTGCCGGGCGGGGGCGAGACCGGCGCTTCGGCGGCGGGGGGCCAGGTCGCGTCCGGCCGGAGCCGGCCTCCGAGCTGCAACCAGACGGTCGCCGTGGCGGCCCCCGTGCCCTCGCCCAGCACGGACGCCATGCGCGGCAGCACGTCGTCGGCCGCGTAGGTCTCCCCGACCCGGTCGGAGAACTCGGTGAGGACCTCGTACGGCGTCGCCCGGCCCCCGAACACGATGCGATCGGCGAGCCGGGCCGCCCGTGGGCGCAGCCAGAGGAACGCGCCGGCCAGCACGGCGGCGAGCACCAGCACCGGCAGGGCCTCCGACGTGCCCCCGACCCCGACGATCGCGGTGGGGATCGCGACGACCACGAGCAGCCCGACGGCGACGAACAGGGCGACGAGCACGCCGTACTGCACGGTCTTCTTGACCACGAGGTCGAGGTCGAACAGCCGGAACCGGAAGATGGCGACCGCGGTCGCGGCCGGGATGCCGACCACGATCGTCACCACGAGGAGCACCATCAGCACGTCGGCCGCCGCAGCCGCGAAGCCGGTCTCGCGGTTCCCGCTCGCGATGCCGGCGGCGAGGGTGAGGGCGAAGAGCACGCCGCCGACGCGACCCACGGCGCCCAGCCACCGGATCTGCTGCCGCGTCTCCGGGTCGGCCCCGCGCGCCCGCACGATCAGGGAGGCGAGGGCGACGAATGCGCTCGCCACCAGCAGCAGGCCCGCGACGGCGAGGAGGCCGCCGACCACGGGCTCCGCGGCGGACGGGATGCCGACCGGGTTCGTCACGATCACGCCCTCGACGCCGTCCCATCGATACGGCAGCAGGGCGAAGCCCACGACCGTCACCACGAGGGCGGCCAGGTACACGCGCCACGGGATCTTCCAGCGGCGCGACGGCAGCCTGCCGGTGGGGAAGAGGAAGAAGACCGCCGGCAGCAACCCGAGGCACACGAAGAACGGCCACTGGCTCAGCCAGTTCGCCACGCCGAGGAACGCGACCGGCCGCCCGTCCTCGATCGCCACGTCGACCCAGTTCTGTGCCGGGATCGAGATCGCGAACGACGCGGCGATGCCCAGGAAGACCCAGCCGACGGCGTTGCCCGTGCGGGCGGCGATCAGGGCGCCGACCACGGCGAAGGCGAGGCCCCCGAGCAGGCCGGGCAGGATGATCGCCGTGTCGTCGGCGCCGAACAGGGTGCCGGAGACGATCTTGATCGCGGGCGATGTCGCCATCACCGCAACGCTCAAGCCGGCGATCGTCCAGGCGATGACCGAACGACCGCGCCGCGTCGGGTCCGTGTGCGCTTCCACGGAGGCATCTTCCACCAGCGGTGGCCGGCAGCGGAAGGAGGCTCGCCCCTCGCTCCACGGGGCGGAACCGCACCTCCGGCGGGGTGCTGGCACCCCTCGCTGTTCCGCATGCTCGCCGGCTCGTATCCGGCGCGCGGGCAGGGCTACGGTGGCTCGGCAGAGGCGCCAGGTACGGACCGACACGAGGAAGGAGCCGACGATGACGACGATCCTGGTGGGCACCGATTCCGGCGCCGCGGCGGACCTGGCGGTCGACGGCGCGGCGAAGCTCGCCCTCGATCGTGGTGCGGAGCTGATCGTCTTGCTCGTGCGCCCGCAGGACGACGTCAGGGCGGCCGTCGACCCCGACCGGGCACCCGATCCCGGCCGCTACCTGTCGGGCGTCGCGCGGCGCTTCCCCGACGTATCGACGAGCACGCGCATCGAACACGGCGAGCCGGCCGAGCGCATCTGCGAGGTCGCCGCCGAGATCGGCGCCGACACGATCGTGCTGGGGAACCGCGGCACCCGCGGATCGTGGTGGCGGGTGAAGGACAGCGTGCCGAACCTCGTGTTGCGACATTCGCCGTGCAGCGTGTACATCGTCGACACACGGAGGGCTCAGTGACGCTCCGTGAGCGGTCGCTCGGCTCCGGCTCACGCCTCCATGTGCTCGACCCAGGCCGCCCGCCAGTCGGGGGCGGGGAAGGACTCCGCCCAGTACGCCGTCTCCCTGGCGATCTTCCCGTCGCGCATCTCGAAGATGAACACGGCCTGGTACACGGCCCCGCCGCCGTAGTCGAGGGTCGCCTCGGCGATCCACAGGTCGCCCTCGCCGACGATGCGGCGCGGGGTGATCGTGGGCAGCTGCGGGAACGCGTTGTAGACGCCCCGGCGGTTGTCACCGCCCACGATGCGTTCGCCCGATTGAGGCCACTCCATGACCGCGTCCTCATGGAACAGATCGTCCATGCCCGGCACGTTGCGGGCGTTGAGGGTGGCCACCAGGGCCTCGACCGTGTCTCGTCCACTCATGGCGACCTCCGTCGCTCGCGAACCCGCGATCGAGCGCGGGCCTGGGCTGCGGGCGACGAGAGCCTACGCCTGTTCCCTCTCCCGCAGGAAGGCCAGCACGGCCATCACGCGGCGGTGCACGTCGGGCTCCTCGGTCAGGTCCAGCTTGTGGAACAGCGAATTGATGTGCTTCTCGACCGCACGCTCGGTCAGGAACAGCGACTTCGCGATCGCCGCGTTGTTCTCGCCTTGGGCCATGTGGCTCAGCACCTCGCGCTCGCGATCGGTGAGCTTCGCCAGCGGCGAGTGCGCCATGCGGTCCTTCGCGGCCACGAGCGACTCGACGACCTTCGGGTCGAGCACGCTGCCGCCGCGCGCGACCTCGTTCAGCGCCCGCACCACCTCGTCGACGTCGGCCACGCGCTCCTTCAACAGGTAGCCGAGACCGGCCGCGCCGTCCTTCAGCAGCTCGTAGGCGTACTCCTCGTCGGCGAACTGCGAGAGCACCACGACCCCGACGTCGGGATGCTCGGCCCTGATCGCCTTGGCCGCGCGGATGCCCTCGTCGGTGCCCGTCGGGGGCATGCGGATGTCGGTGAGCACGGCGTCGGGCGTCCGCGCCTCGACCGCCGAGAGCAGCTCGTCGTAGGCTTCGGCAGTGCCGACGACCTCGACGTCGTCGACGCTCGAGAGCAGTGCCACGGTGCCCTCGCGAACCAGGTAGTTGTCCTCCGCGAACACCACGCGCAGCATGCGCGGATGGTACATCCGCTCCGGTCCGGAACGAGACGCGCAGGAAGGCGAGCGGCATGAGCATCACGGTCGTGCTCGGCGAGGACAACGTGCTCGTACGCGAGGGCGTGCGTGCCCTGCTCGACTCGTACGACGACATCGCGGTCGTCGGCGTCGCGGAGGACGGGCCGACGCTGTTGGCCGCCGCGGCCGAGCACGTGCCCGACGTCGTCGTTACCGACATCAAGATGCCGCCGAGTTTCCGGCTGGAAGGCATCGATTGCGCGCACGCGATCCGCGAGCAACACCCCGACACCGGCGTCGTCGTACTGTCCGCGCACGACGACGAGGAATACGCGCTGGCGCTCCTCGGGCGGGGTCACAGCGGACTCGCCTACCTGTTGAAGGATCGGATCGCCCAGGGCGACGAGCTGGCGCGGGCGATCCGCGAGGTGCATGCAGGCGGCAGCACGGTCGACCCGACGATCGCCGAGCGGCTGTCCGATCGGAGCGACGCGGCTGAGCGAGACCGTGAGCTGCTCGACATGATGGCCAAGGGCCTCGGATACGCAGAGATCGCGCAGGCCCTCGGTACGACGCAAGAATCGGTCGATCGGCAGGTGACCGCGCTGTTCCGCGGCATGGCCGGCGACGGGCACGGGTCGAGCGTCGTCGACGAGTTCAAACGGCTGCACGCGGCGGTGGTCGAGCAGACGACCTCGCGCAACACGCTCGCGTCGTTCGTGCCCCAGCAGCTGGCCGACCGACTGGCCGCACACCCCGAGACGGCGATCGAGCCACAGGAGGTCGAGGTCACGGTCCTGTTCAGCGACATCCGCGGGTTCTCGACGATCGCCGAGCGGCTGGAGGCCCGTGAGGTCGCCGAGGTCGTCGGCCGCCACCTCTCCGCCATGGCGGAGGTCGTCACCGCGCACGGCGGCACGATCGACAAGTTCCAGGGCGATGCGGTGATGGCCGTGTTCGGTGCGCCGGAGCCGCTCGCCGGCCATGCCGAGCGAGCGCTGCGATGCGCGCTCGCGATGCAGGCCCGGCAGGAAGAGCTGAACGCCTCCGGCTGGAACGTCGACGGCATGGCGTCGATGGGCGTGGGCATCGGCGTCAACACCGGCCGCGTGATCGCCGGCACCGTCGGGGGCGGCGGCCGGCTCGAGTACACGGTCGTCGGCGATGCGGTCAACGTCGCGTCGCGTCTGCAGAACGAGGCCGAGGGCGGCGAGATCGTCGCGACCGCGACCACGGTCGCGGCCGCCCCCTCCATCGCGTGCAAGTCGATCGGTACCCGACACGTGAAGGGACGTGAGGAGCCGGTCGAGGTGTTCCTCGTGGCGGGGGCGTCGTCATGACGCTCTCGGGGCATCGGCACCGGCGGCTCTTCTGGTGGACGATGGTGTTCACCGTCGTCGGGAACGCGGCCACGATCGTCCTGGAGCTCGTGGCCGGTCGGCCGGACGAGGCCGTCTTCTCCGCCCTGCTCCTCACCTTCCCGGTGGTCGGCTTCTTCGTGGTCGCTCGTCGGCCCGATGCCCTGCTCGGTTGGCTGATGGTGGCGATGGGAGTGGGCGCCGCCCTGTTCGGCGTGTTCACCGGCTACGGCGCGTACGCCGTGACCCACGACCTGCCCTACGGTCCGGTCGCGCTCGCGCTGGGCGGACCCGGATGGGTGCCGTTCATCGGCATCTCGGGCTACTTGCTGCTCCTGTTCCCGGACGGTCGTCTTCCGTCGCCACGGTGGCGGTGGTTCTCGTGGACGTGTGGGGTCGCGCTGTCGCTCGTCGTGGTCTTCATCTGGTTCTTCCCTGGCGACTTCGCGGACTCCGGCTTCCCCGGGATCGAGAATCCACTCGGCATCGACGCGCTCGCCCCGTTCGTCGACGGTCCCTTCACACTGCTCCTGTTCGCGGCGCCCCTCCTCGTCGTCGGGGGCTTCGTGAGCCTCGTCGGACGGATGCGCCGGACGACCGACGACGTCGTGCGGCACCAGATCAGGTGGCTCGCGTACGCGGCATCGGTCATGGCGGTGTTCTTCGTGATGTCGTTCCTCCCCGGTCTCGACAATGACGACGCCTGGGGCGGGTGGATCCAGACCGTCGGCGCGATGAGCTTCATGCTGATCCCCGTCGCGATCGGCATCGCGATCCTGCGCTACCGCCTCTACGACATCGACGTCGTGATCCGCAAGACGCTGGTGTTCGCCGTCATGGCGGCGGTCATCGCGGTCGTCTACGTCGGCCTCGTGGTCGGTGTGGGGGCCCTCGTGGGCTCCAGAGGGAGCCCGATCCTGTCAGCGCTCGCCGCCGCGATCGTGGCGCTGGTGTTCCAACCGGTCCGCGCGCGGGCCCGTCGCCTCGCCGACCGGATCGTGTTCGGGAAGCGCTCCACCCCGTACGAGGTGATGGCGGAGTTCGGCGAGCAGCTCGCCGGCACGTACGCGGCCAACGACGTGCTGGAGCGCACGGCCCGCGTGTTGGCCGAAGGCGTCGGGGCCCAGCGGGCGGACGTCCGCCTCGCGGTCGGCGGCGACATGCGCAGCGTCGCGACCTGGCCGTCCGGGGCGGGCGGCGCCCCCGACGACTTCGTCGCCGAGGTCCGTCACCAGGGAGAGGTGCTCGGTGCGCTCGCGGTGTCGATGCCCCCCAGCGACCCGATCGATCCGACGCGCGAGCAGCTGGTGCAGGATCTCGCCTCCCAGGCCGGGCTCGTGCTGCGGAACGAACGCCTCACGGGTCAACTCCGTGCCCGCCTCGTCGATCTCAAGGCGGCGCAGAAGCGTCTCGTCGCCGCACAGGATCAGGAGCGGCGCAAGCTCGAACGGAACATCCACGACGGCGCACAGCAGCAGCTCGTAGCGCTGCAGGTGCGCCATCGCCTCGCCGAACAGCTGATCGACCGCGATCCGGCCACGGCCAAGCAGATGCTCGGCGAGCTGCAGAAGGACACGGCGCAGGCCCTCGACGATCTGCGCGACCTCGCCCGCGGCATCTACCCCCCGCTGCTCGCCGACGAGGGGCTGCTCGCGGCGCTGGAGGCGCAGGCGCGCCGGGCTCCTCTGCCGGTCACGGTCCGGTCGGACGGTTTCCGGCGCTATCCGCAGGATGTCGAGACCGCTGTCTACTTCTCGGTCCTGGAGGCGCTCCAGAACGTCACGAAGCACGCGGGCGCCACCTCGGTCGAGGTCTCGCTCGACGACCAGACGGAAGCGGTGCGGTTCACGGTCCGTGACGATGGTCGGGGATTCGACCCGTCCGGGACCGGATACGGCACCGGGCTCCAGGGCATCGCCGACCGGCTCGGCGCCGTGGAGGGACGGCTCGAGATCGAGAGCGCACCGGGTCGCGGCACGGTCGTCGCCGGGACGATCCCGGTCCGCGCCGTCGAGGCCAATGACGACTCCGACGAGGTGGCCCATGTCCGCGGATGATGCGGTCGACCCCGGGGGTCGCGCCGACGAGCAGGGAGGTCCCCGGTGGGCCGTCGGGCTCGCGTGGGCGAGCTTCGGTCTCATCGTCGCGGGCTTCGTCGCCGGGGTGTGGCTGAGCGTGCTGAACGGCGGCGTCCATTCCGACCTGGAAGCCGGAGGGTTCGAAAGCGCGATCTACCTCACGTTCCCGATCGCGGGGGTCGCGCTCGCGACGAAGCGGCCACGCAACCCGCTCGGCTGGCTGATGCTCGCGATCGGTGCCTGCTTCCTCAGCCCCCTGGCCTCGTACGCCCGGTACGTCTCGATCACGAGCGACGGTGCGCTGCCCGGGGCAGGTCTGGCGCTGGCGATCCACTACCCGAGCTGGGTCGTGTTCATCGGGCTGTCCGGCTTCCTGCTGATGCTCTTCCCCGACGGACACCTGCCGTCTCCTCGATGGCGCTGGTTCGCCTGGACCTGTGGCATCGGGCTCGTCCTGCTGGGCGTGCAGGAGCTGCTCCTGCCGGAGGTCGGCACGCAGTACGACCTCCCCGATCTCGAGAACCCGATCGCCGTCGAGGCGATCGGTGCCGGCGGCGACCTGAGCTTCCTGCAGGCACTGGTCGTGTTCGCTCCGCTGACCGTCGTCGGAGGCGCCGTGGCGATGATCGGCCGGCTCCGCCGGGCGGAGGATCCGGTGCAGCGCGAGCAGCTCCGTTGGCTCGCCTGGGCCGCCGGCGTGATGGCGAGCCTCTACGTGGTGGCGATCGTGGTGAACCCCATCGGCGCGTCCGAGAGCTGGCAGGACTGGGCGGGGATCGTCGCGTCGAGCTCGTTCGCGTTGATCCCGGTCACGATCGGCATCGCCGTGCTCCGCTACCGGCTGTTCGACATCGACTTCGTGATCCGTAAGACCGTCGTGCTGGCCGTCATGGTGTCGGTGATCGTGCTGGTCTACCTGGCTCTCGTGGTCGGCGTGGGGGCGCTCGTCGGCTCCGGGAGCAGCCCGACCCTCTCGGCGCTGGCCGCCGCCGTCGTGGCGCTCGTCTTCCAGCCGGCCCGCATCCGCGCGAGGCGCTTCGCGGACCGCATCGTGTTCGGGGAGCGCGCGACGCCCTACGAGGTGATGGCGGCCTTCGGCGACCAGCTGTCCGGTGCGTATGCCGCCGAGGACGTGCTTCCCCGCATGGCCCGCGTGCTGGGCGAGGGCGTCGGCGCCGAGCGTGCCGAGGTTCGCCTGGTCGCGGGGGACGAGATGCGAACGGTCGCCGTCTGGCCGGTCGCCGCTCCCCGGGCGCGCGATCGCACCGACGACGTCGTGGCCGAGGTCCGCCATCAGGGCGAGCTGCTCGGCGCCCTCGCCGTGACGATGCCCGCCAACGATCCGATCGACCCACCCCGGCGCCAGCTCGTCCAGGACCTCGCGGCCGGGGCCGGTCTCGTGTTGCGGAACGAGCGTCTCGCCGAGCAGCTCCGCGCCCGGCTCGCCGATCTGCAGGCGGCGCAGAAGCGCCTGGTGGCGACCCAGGACGACGAACGGCGCAAGCTCGAGCGCAACATCCACGACGGCGCACAGCAGCAGCTCGTCGCGCTGCAGGTGCGCCAGCGGCTCGCCGAGCAGCTCGTCGACCGCCAACCCGAGAAGGCGAAGGAGCTGGTGGGCCAGCTGCAGGCCGACACGACGACCGCCCTGGCCGACCTGCGGGACCTCGCC
>DASZOO010000109.1:0-2131 GCA_035550775.1 Actinomycetota bacterium
CCCGAGCAGCAGTACTCGCCCTACGAGCTCGGCTTCGAACCCCTCGTCGACCTCGGCAAGGACGCGGAGTTCACCGGCCGCCGGGCGCTGCGCGCCGAACGCGCGGCCGGCGGCCCCGCGCGTCGTCTCGTCGGCCTCGAGCTCGACTGGCTCGGCATCGAGGGCATGTTCGCCAAGCACGGCCAGGCTCCGGCGATCAGCCCCTTCGTGCACCGGGCTCCCGTGCCCGTCTACAAGCAGGGGAAGCAGGTCGGCCGCGCCACCTCGATCACCTGGGGCACGGTGGTGAAGAAGATGATCGGGTTCGGCTCGGTCGACAGAGCCCACGCCGCGCCGGGCACCCGCCTGAACGTCGAGTGGACCGTAGAGGGTGAGCGTGGAACGGTCGCCGCGACCGTCGTACCGCTCCCCTTCCTCGATCTGGAGCGCAAGCGGACCTAGCGTCCGGGCTCCCTCGCAACGGGAACGCCACACGGGGGTCGGCCGTCCGCCCCGAGCGGTCTGGGAACATGGAGGCATCCATGGATCGGCGCCCTGACTCCCGTGCCTTGATCGTCTTCGCTGCCCTCGCCGGCCTCGTCGGGCTCGTCATCGGCGTGGCCGGTTCCTGGGTGCTCGGCGTGGCCGCCGGGCTCGTCACCCTCGCCCTCGGGCTGGGCATCGCTGTGTGGGGTCCCAGACGTTCGCCCTCATCGGACCCCGACCCGAGCCGCCGGAACCTGCTCGTCGCCGCCGGGCTCGGGGGGCTCGCCTGGGCCGTGGCAGGGCCGTCGATCGGGTGGGCCGCGCGCAAGCTCGGACGCCCCGATCCGCGTCCGGTCCAGGAGGCGATGGCCACCGAGCTCGGCTCCGAGTACGTGGAGCTCGTGCGGCGCACGTTCATCCCGCGGCGCTCGGGCGACCTGCAGCTGCTGCTCGCCCCCTACAACAGCGCCAACTACTCGCAGGAATCGCTCTCGCTCGTCCCCCAGGATCCCCGCACCAGCCACGCGAGCGTCTGGATGTACCTCCAGCGCATCCCGCTCCTGGTCCACGCCCCCGGGCTCGTGGTCGCGAGCGACTCCGAGGAGCGCGTGACCCTCGCCGACCTGGCGCCGACCACCGCGCAGCTGATCGGCTTCGACGGATGGCCCGACGATCGCGACGGCACCCCGCTGCCGCTGTCGACCACGAGATCGGCCAGGCGCCCGAAGGTCGTCGTGACGTTCGTGATCGACGGTGGCGGCTGGAACGTCCTCGACCGCTTCCCGAACGACTGGCCGAACCTGCGGGCCCTGATGGGTGAAAGCGCGAACTTCCGCAACGCGATCGTGGGGTCGTTCCCGGCCGTGACCGCCTGCGCCCACGGCACGATCGGCACGGGAGCGTTCCCGAACCGCCACGGCGTGACCGGGCACAACCTCCGGGACCTCGGGGGCGTCGTCCGCAAGGCGTACCGGGACCCCGGCACGGCCGACCCGGCGGACATCCTCATCCCGACCCTCTCCGACCTGTGGCACGAAGAGACCGGCGCCTGGGTCGGACAGATCGGCTACCAGGTCTGGCATCTGGGGACGATGGGATACGGCGGCAGGGATCGGTCGCCAGACGACCTTCCGGTCGGCGTCTTCTGGGACGAGGACGGCACGGCGACGTGGCAGCCCCACAACCCGAACCTCTATCGCCTCCCGTCGCAGATGCCCGATCCCGCGAGCTATCAGCGGTACCTCGATGCGTTCGTCGACCCCGGTTGGGATGCCGAGTTCGCGCCCGTCGGACGACAGTCACCGTGCTGCCGGCCGCCGATCGTGCAGTACCAGGGGGACGTGATCGAGGCCGCGTTCGCCTCGGAGCCGATCGGTCGGGAAGCGACGAGCCTGCTCTCCACGACGTACAAGTCGCCCGACTACACGGGCCACGTCTACGGCATGGGCTCGAGGTGGACGGGGCTGCAGCTCCGGGCGGTCGACGAACAGCTCGGCCGCCTCAGGCGCACGCTCGAGGAGCGGTTCCCCGGCGAGCACGCGCTGATCGTCACCGCCGATCACGGGCAGTGCCCGCTCCCCGATTCGGTCGGCGGCGTGCGGCTCGACCCGATCCAGCTCGAGCGGTTCATCGAGTCGCGCTTCTCGAGCATGACCGGTGTGGTCGA
>DASZOO010000110.1:0-4111 GCA_035550775.1 Actinomycetota bacterium
CTGGAACGAGCGATGATCCTGGATGACCTCGCCAGGGTCGAGCCGCTCCTCAGGGAGGGCTGCACGCACGAGCTGGACGCCAGCCGGCCGCTCGATGAGGTGGTCGCCGATCTGATCGCGATCGCATCGCGCCCGGCCACGACGTCCTAGCGATCAGAGGAGGCCGTTCGCGGCGAGGAACTCCCTCGCGACGGTCGCCACGTCCTGTCCGTCGATCACGACCTTCCCGACGAGATCGGTCACCGTGTCGCTCGAGAGCCGGGCGCTCACCTCGTCGAGCAGCCGCCGAACCTCGGCGTTCAGCTTCTCGGTGCGGATCACGGGCGTGATGTTCTCCGCGTCCTGGAGGTGCTTGTCGTCGAGGAGCGGGACGAACCCGTTGGCTTCGATGCTCGGATCGGTCGAGAACATCAAACCGACCTGCACCTCGTCGGAGTTGAGGGCGGCGACGGTCTGCGGCCCTCCTGCGTCCAGCGGATCGAAGTCCTCGAAGAGGATCCCGTAGGTGTCCCGCAGGCCCGGCAGGCAGAAGGGTCGGATCGGACACTCGGGCGGTGCGCCGATCGTCAGCCGGTCGGCGACCGCGGCGAGCGAGCTCAGCGTGGTCAGGTCGAAGGCCCGCGCCGTCTTCGCGTTCGCCACGAACTGATTCGTGTCCTCGGCCGGCGACGGCGTCAGCACGGTGACGCCGCTCGGCCCGAGCCGCTCGCCGACCGCCCTCGCGACCTGGGTCGGGTCGCTCGACGCCTGCGCGTCGGGGTCCAGGAACAGGAGCAGCGAGGACAGGTACTCGGGCTTCAGATCGATCCGGCCCGACTCCAGGGCGCTCTGCGAGACCTCGCGGGACCGCAGATCGAATTCTCGTTGGACCGTGGACCCGGCGTGCTCGAGGACCTGTGCGTACATCTCCGCGATGAGCTGGTTCTCGGCGAAGGCGCCCGACACCCCGACGACGATCGTCCTCGCGCGGTCTCCTTGTCCGACCCCGGGCGGGCCGCTCGTGCACCCGGCCGAGACGATGCTCGCCGCGACGACCGCTGCGGCGAGCACGAGGCCGGGCCGCCTCACGTCGACGGCACCTCGATCGGAGCGTCGGATCGGTGGCCGAGGAGCGCGCGGGCCGGCGTTCGCCCCTTGCCCTTCAGGTCCAAGACCCGCGTGGGCCCGAACTCGTACCGGCCTTCGAGCTGAGCGGCCGTCGTCTCCGACACCAGGAACTCACCCGGCTCAGCCAGTTCCTCCAACCTGCTCGCGACGTTCACGGTGTCGCCCCACAGGTCGTAGGCGAACTTCCTGCGCCCGATCACGCCGGCGACGGCCGGCCCGGTGGCCATCCCGCCGTGGACGGTGATGTGGCCGCCCGAGGGCCATCGGACCGCTCCCGCTTCGCGGATGACGTCGACGGCCATCGCGACGGCGGCTCCCGCAGGATCGGGCATGGCGACCGGGGCGCCGGCGACGGCCATGTAGGCGTCGCCGATCGTCTTCACCTTCTCCAGGCCGTGCCGGTCCGCGATCTCGTCGAACCGGCTGAAGAGCTCGTCCAGGGCCTGGGCGAACTCGTCCGGCGACGAGCGAGCGGCCTCCTGGGTCGACCCGACCGCGTCGACGAAGATCACCGTCACGTCGTCGAACGCCTGCGCGATACGCCGGCCCGACGTGACCTTGAGCTGATCGACGACGACCTGCGGCAGGATGTTCCGGAGCAGGTCGTCGGATCGCAGACGCTCCTGATCGAGCTGACGCTCGCGCAGGAACAGCGTTCGCGTGAACCGCTCCATTCGATGCGCGGCCAGACCGCCGAGGAACCCGAACGAGACGAGATACAGGGTCGCCAGTACCCCGCTCACGGGCGCGACGTAGCGAGTGACGTACGCGTACGGCAGGTACGCGCCGATGCCGATCAGCGTGATCAGCAAGACCAGGACGAATCGCAACCGCAGCAGCGTGTAGGTGAACGCCGTGATCAGGATGACGCCGACGTACCCGAACTCCGCGGGCAGCGTCTGCACCTCCGACGCGTAGTACACCCACGAGACGATCGTCGCCGTCGCGATGACGACCGCGACCCATTCCCAGATGCGGCTGAAGAGCGGCGTGAAGGAGAGCGCGAGCCCGATGACCAGCATCGGGATGAACACGCCCCATCGCATGAATCGGTCGAGCCGGAGCTCGGAGAGGGCCAGGATGTAGGGACGCAGGAGCAGACCCCACGAGACCCACAGGGCGATCCCGGCGAGGAAGGCGAAGCGGATGTTCCCGAGCTGGTGGCGGAATCGGACGGCTCGGTACGCCGACTCGAGCGCCGGGTCGGGGAACCGAAGCCGCAGCCGATCCAGGCCGAACCGCCGTCGGGGCGGCTCCTCGTCGGCCGTCGTCGTCTCGATCTGATCCATACCCTCCGTGAGGGTACCGGTGCGACGGGCGTCTGCACCCCTCCGGCCCGCCGACCACGTTCGCGACGTCGTGTCCGCGGGTAGGTTGGACGTGTGCGAAGCCATCCATCGACGGAAGGAGTGCCGTGATGACCCAGCTCCTGGACCTGACCGGCAAGGTCGCCGTGGTGACGGGCGGCGGATCTGGCATCGGCGAGGCGTGCGCGAAGCTCATGGCCCGACGAGGCGCCAAGGTGGTCGTGGCCGACATCGACGCGGAGCCCGCCGAGGCGGTGGCGAAGACGATCGCGTCGGACGGTGGGGAGGCGGTGGCCGTTCGCGTCGACGTCGCGGACGCGGCGTCGGTCGAAGCCATGATCGCCTCGGCGGTCGAGCGATTCGGAGGGCTCGACATCGGGGTGAACAACGCGGGCATCGGCGGCCCCATGGCTCCGACGGGCGAGTATCCCCTCGACGGATGGCGGGCGGTCATGTCGGTGAACCTCGACGGCGTCTTCTACTGCACGCGCGAGGAGATCCGGGCGATGCGCGAACGCGGCGGCGGGTCGATCGTGAACATGGCGTCGATCCTGGGTTCGGTGGGCTTCGCGAACTCCGTCGCGTACGTGAGCGCGAAGCACGGGGTGCTCGGGCTGACCAAGAACGCCGCGCTCGAGCACGCGACCGACGGCATCCGCGTGAACGCCGTCGGCCCGGGGTTCATCCGCACACCCCTCGTGGAATCGGCGATGGACGCCGACGCGCTGGCGTTCCTCGAGAGCCTGCACGCCCTCGGCCGGCTCGGGGCCTCCGAGGAGGTGGCGGAGCTGGTCGGGTGGCTCGCGAGTGACGCGGCCTCGTTCGTGACCGGGAGCTACTACCCGATCGACGGCGGGTACCTGGCCCGGTGAGGTTCGGCTTCTTCCTGACGCCGGTCGCCGAGGACTACGGCGAGCTCGCACGCCAGGCCCACCTGGCCGAGGATCTCGGGCTCGACCTGCTCGGCATCCAGGACCATCCGTACCAGCGACGCTTCTTCGAGACGTGGACGCTGTTGTCGGCGCTCGCGGTCGAGACCGGCCGGATCCGCCTGTTCCCCGACGTGGCGAACCTGCCGCTTCGTCAGCCGGCCGTGCTCGCGAAAGCCGCCGCCTCGCTCGACCTCATCACGGGCGGCCGTGTCGAGCTCGGCCTGGGCGCGGGGGCGTTCTGGGAGGCGATCGAGGCGATGGGCGGTCCGGGGCGCACGCGCGGGGAGGCGGTCGACGCCCTCGAGGAGGCGATCGCGGTGATCCGGCTGATGTGGAGCGGCGAGCGAGCGGTGCGGTTCGATGGACGGTTCCACTCGCTCGGCGGCGTCCATCCGGGACCCGAGCCCGCCCACCCGATCGGCATCTGGCTTGGAGCGGGTGGGCCGAGGATGCTCGAGCTCACCGGCAGGCTCGCCGACGGGTGGGTCCCGTCCTCGTCGTGGGCGACGCCCGATACGCTCGACGAGATGCACCGACGGATCGACGCGGGGGCCGTGTCCGCCGGACGTGACCCCGGCGAGGTGCTGCGCATCTACAACGTGTTCGGTCGGATCACCGATGGCCCGTCGAACGGCTTCCTCGACGGGCCGGTCGATCGATGGGTCGACGAGCTCACCGATCTCGCGGCCACCCACCGGATGGATGCGTTCGTGGCCGCGTTCGAGGGCCCGCTCGAGACCTCGCTCGTGTCGTTCGCCGAGAAGA
>DASZOO010000111.1:0-43019 GCA_035550775.1 Actinomycetota bacterium
GGATACTCCTCGACCGTGTACTGGCAGTCGTGGATCAGCAGGTCGGCGTGGTGGGCGAGCGCGTATCCCGAGATCCAGCTCGTGCTCGTGGCGTCGAGGTCGGTGCCGAGCGCGGGCTCGTGGTCCGTGACGTAGGCGAGGGTGCGGCCGTCCGACTCCAGCCGATAGCCCACGGTGGCGCCCGGATGCAGGATCGGATGCGCGGTCAGCGCGACCGATCCGATCGTCCACCGTTCCCGCGGGGCGTCGTGGAAGCTCACCTGCGCCGGCACCTCGGACAGATGCACCGGGAACAGGGGCGGCGAGAAGTACGTCGCGATGCGCTCGCTCAGCGAGGCGACCGGGGACGACGGGCCCCAGATGTGCAGCTCCACCTCCGGCGACCAGATCGGCGCGAACATGCCGAGCCCCTCGAGGTGGTCGACGTGCAGGTGGGTGAGGAGCAGGTCGATCCGGCGGACGCCATCGTCCATGAGCGCCTCTCCCAACGGCCGGGCGCCGGTGCCGGCATCGAGCACGATCGTCTCACCGTCGTCGCCGCGCACCTCGACGCACGACGTGTTCCCCCCGTAGCGGACCGTCTCGGGACCGGGCGCGGCGATCGAGCCCCGGCAGCCCCAGATGCGGACCTTCACCTACCCCTCCGCGGGTTCGGGCGTTTCCCAGAAGATCGCGATCGCACCGAGGCATTCGTCCTCGTGCGCGAACAGCGGGAACGCCGTCACCTCGATGCGCCGTCGCACGCCGTCGACACCGCGGATCCGCACGATCCCGTGGTCGGGACGGCGTTCGAGGATCGCGACGCCCAGCGGGATCTCGCTGAGCTCCATGGGGGTGCCGTCGTCGTAGGAAGGTTCGAACACGGTGCTCCACTCGCCGGCCCCCATGCCCGTGCCCTCGACGTAACGGCGGCCGAGCGCGCGCTCGGCGCCCTCGTTGAAGTAGATGACCGTGCCGTGCACGTCGACCAGGAACACGGGAGTGGACAACCGGGAGGCGAAGTCGCGCGCGATGATCAACACGAGATGGTGCTGGGCCGCCTCGGAGACCATGGTCGTCAGCCTAGCCCCCGGCGCCTGGCCGAGCGAACCGGCCTCGGCCCGAGATGAGTGGGCGAGCACTCCCTCACGGGGGACCGTGCGTCTCGGGCCCGGCTCCGGCGCGAGCCTGTGCGTACCTCGGCCGGATCACCTGTTCGACGAGGCGGCGACGTTCTCGTCGGGGAAGGAACGCCGCCTCGGCGGCCGTGACCGCCGTCCGTTCCAGCCGATCGAGGTTCCAGCCGAACGCCCGGGCGACGCGGGTCAGCTCCTCGGATTCGGTCGTCGCGGACATCAGCCGGTTGTCCGTGTTGATCGTGATGCTGAACCCCAGGTCGGACATCGGGCCGGCCGGGTGCGCCTCGATCGAGGACGCGGCGCCCGAGTGCACGTTCGACGTCGGACACATCTCCAGGGGCACCCCTCGATCACGCACCTCCCGCGCGAGCGGACCGAGCCTGGGCCGCTCGCCGTCGATCGTGATGTCGTCCGCCAGCCGTACGCCGTGGCCGATGCGCTGAGCCCCGCACGCGAGGGCGCCGCGGATCGATCCGAGCCCGTCGCCCTCGCCCGCGTGGATCGTGAGGCCGAGGCGACCGTCGGCGAGCACCCGGTCGAACGCGGCACGGTGGGCGGTCGGCGGATGACCGGCCTCGGCCCCCGCGAGATCGAATCCCACCACGCCGCGATCGGCCCAACGCAGGGCGAGGTCGGCGATCTCGAGGCTTCGGCCCCCCGTGCGCATCGCCGTGACGATCGTGCCGATGCCGATCGCGGCCTCCCGAGAGCCGGCGGCGAAGCCGTCGAGCACGGCCTCGACGACCGCATCCGGCGGGAGACCGCCCTCGGTGTGCAGCTCCGGCGCGAACCGAACCTCCGCGTACACGACCCCGTCGGCGGCGAGGTCCTCGACGCATTCCCGCGCAACGCGCGAGAGCGCGTCGGCCGACTGCATCACCCCGACGGTGTGCACGAACGTCTCGAGGTAGAGCACGAGGTCGCCTCGGCTCGCCCCGCGCGTCATCCAAGCGGCCAGCGACGACGGATCGTCGGAGGGGAGCGCGCGGTAGCCGGTCGCATCGGCGAGCTCCACCATGGTCTCCGGCCGCAGGCCACCGTCGAGATGGTCGTGCAGCAGCACCAACGGGAGGGACGCGACCTGATCGCGTGTGACCGGCCCCGGCATCGCGCAATCGTAGGGGAGCCGGGCTCAGGAGGAGGCCGGGTGCACGCGGGACTCGAACGACGCCCGGGCGTCCCGAAGCATGTGGGTCGCCCGGTCCCCCAGCGCCCTGCACGTCGCGGTGAGCTCGTCGCGTCGAGCCGGGTCGACGATCGCGAACGCGTTCAGCTCGACGTTGGCGAGCGCGGCGACGGCGGCCGCGTGCAGGGCGGCGACGGCGCCGAGACCGTCGGCGGCCACGTTGGGGTCGGCGGCGGCGCTCGTCTCTTCGGCCAGGCTCGCGAGGAGCACGGCCCGTCTGGCGAGGTCGAGCTGCACGTCGACCGCGTCTTCCAGCACCGACTGCAGCATCACGAGCCGCTCGGTGCGCTCGCCCTCCGTGTCGCGAGGCAGCCGAGCGGCCATCGTGAGCTGGCGGTGGACCTCGGCATCGCGGTCGGCCGATGCCAGGAGCGCCGGGCGCGCCGCGTCCGCCTCGTCGACGATCTCGCTCAGCCGGGCGACGACGGGATCGTCCTCCGGGAGGCGCCGCAGCGTGCGCTGGGCGACGGCGGCGACCAGCGCGGCGCCGTTCGCGGCGGCGAGGGCGGCGAACGCGCCCGAACCGGATTCGGACGCCCCCGAGGCCACGGTCTCGAGGAGGACGTCGACCTGCTCACCCGCGACCACCCGGCGCGCGACGGTCATCGGGGCGCCCTTCGAGCGCGGTTCGTTGACCGAGGGTTGCGCATGCGTGAGCCTCTCCCGGCGAAGGGGAGGAATCAAGCGCCGACGGGTGGCGGCTCGGCCGGGGCGGTCAGGTCGGCTTCGTCCGCGTCGAGCGCCGCGAGCAGCCGGGCGGCGTCGATGTGGAGGTTGACGCCCCGAGCGCCGGCCCCGATCGCGACCGTGCCGAGCGTGCGGATCGTCGCATCGGCGACGACCGGCCAGGCGGTGACGGATCCGAACGGGGTGATCGCCCCGCGCTCGTATCCGGTGGCCCCTCGCGCCTCGTCGGCGTCGGGCAGCGAGAGGCGGCGTTCGCCGAGCGCGGTGCGGAGCTTCTTCCAGTCGATCTGGCGACCGCCGGGCACGAGCACGAACACGTACCGGTCGGCGGCGCGCCGGATCACGATGGTGCGCACCAGCCTCTCGACGTCGATGCCCTGCAGCGCGGCGCTCTCCTCGGCGCTGGACGGCACCCGCGTCCGGACGACGCGCGCGTCGAGCCCGGCGGCGGCGATCGCCCGAGTGGCGGGGGTGTCGATCACGGGCTCAGTATCGTGGTGCGCTCGCGGGCGGCGCGGCGTCGAGCTCGGCGAGGTCGGCGTCGGCGAGCGAGAGCGCCGTCGCCTCGACGTTCTCGATGAGGTAGCGGGTGCGCTTCGTGCCGGGGATCGGGATCACGTGCGGACCCTGCGCGAGCGTCCAGGCGAGCGCGACCTGCGCGGGGGTCGCGCCGTGGCGTTCGGCGACTCGCCGGACCACGCGCACGAGCGCCTGGTTCGCGGCGATCGCCTCGTCGGTGAAGCGCGGGTTCGAGGCACGGAAGTCCCGCTCGTCGAACCCCGCCCGGGTGATCGTGCCGGTGAGGAAGCCGCGCCCCAGCGGCGAGAACGGAACGAACGCGGCGCCGTGGCGCCGGCACCAGGGCACGACCTCGGCGAGGGCGTCGCGGGTCCACACGCTGAGCTCGGACTGGACGGCCGCGACCGGGTGGATCGACCTCGCCCGTTCCAGCTCGTCGACCCCGACCTCCGACAGACCCAGCGCCCTGACGTCGCCCGCCTCGACGAGCGAGGCCATCGCGCCCCACGATTCCTCGAGTGGAACTCGATCATCGACCCGGTGCAGGTAGAGGAGATCGATCGCCTCGACACCCAGACGGCGCATCGACGCTCGTGCCGCCCGGGCGATGTGCTCGGGCGACCCGTCCCGCACGAGCGGGTAGCCGCCGTTCGGTCCCACCATCAGACCCACCTTCGTGGCGATCGTCACCCGGTCGTGCCGCCCCGCCAGCGAGCGGCCGACGAGCTCTTCGTTCGTGAAGGGTCCGTAGACATCGGCGGTGTCGAACATCGTCACGCCGAGCTCGAGCGCCCGGCCGATCACGGCCTCGGGCTCGTCCTCGCTCGACGCGTCGACGTAGCCGAAGCTCATCGGCATGCAGCCGAGGCCGATCCGCAGGTCGGAGGTCGACAGGCCCATCGGCCACATCGTCCCATGCCGGGATGTCCGGCCGGGCTCAGAGCTGCGTTGCGCTGCGCGCGGTGAGGAACACCCCCATCGCGGTGATCGCCGCTGCCGAGGCGAACGGCAATGAGCGGGCGACGAACGACGTGGGTCGGCGGAGGAGGAGATCGCCCGCCCGGAGCGAGAGGATGCCCACGCCGATCAGCGCGACGGCGAGCCCGACGCTGAACGCGGCGATCAGGGTCAAGCCGAGCACCGTGCGTCCGAGCGAGACCGAGGCCAGGAGCACGACCAACGCGCTCGGCGACGGCAGCATGCCGCCTGAGAACGCGAGCGCCAGCAACCCTCGGCGGGACAGCGGCGATGCGTTCGCCGCATCGCGCGCATGATCGTGGGGCCGCGCATGGGGATGCCGGCGGCCGTCGCGTTCGTGGGTGGCCGCATGGATCCTCGAGACGAGCAACGACGATCCGAGCACGAGGGCGATCACGCCGGAGGCCACTCCGAGCACGGGGTAGACGCGTTCCGGGGCGACCACCCGCTCCACCATGAGCACGAGGAGCCCGAGGGTCAGCACCGACGCGGTGTGCATCACCGACACGGCGGCACCGACGCCGACCGCGTGGCGGATGCTGCCGCCGGCGCCGACGAGGTATGCCCCGATCAAGGTCTTGCCGTGGCCGGGCCCGAGAGCGTGAACGGCGCCCACCCCCACGGCGATCGCGATCATCGCGGCCACGAGCGCCGGTGTGATCTCCTCGCGTCCCACGAGCGACTCGAGGAGACCCCCGTCGCGGCCGCGCGCTTCATCGGTCGGGCCGGCGATGCCCCCGGGCGACGGGAGCGACCCTCGTCGCGGCCCGCCAGGTTCCGCCGTCAGCTCAGCCCGGCGCACGTCGAGGGGGAGCTCGTCTTGCGGATAGGCGGTGAGCCGGGCGCTCGCCGATGCCTGAGGCACGTCGGCGTCGACGAGGGTCATCCCGTCGCCGACCGCGGTGACCTCGCGCCATCCGAGCGCGTCCGGGAAGTTCCGATCGGTGTAGCCGATCGTGACCTCGCCCACGACCCGTTCGCTCGCAGCGCGCAGCCGGCAGCCCAGTCGCAGGGTCGACAGGCCGCCGGCCCCCGGGGGGAACGAGAGCGCATCGGCATCGGTGGGCTCCGGGGTCAGCCTGGTCCCGCCGACCCGCACGGCGAGGCCGTCGGCGAGTGACGCGCACATCGCCTCGCGATAGGCGCCCGATTCCCCCTCGTCGACGCGGCCGTCCAGGTTCCGGTCGATCGAGCGTCGTTCCCGGAACGCCGGGATCTCCGCCATGTCGACGATGTAGTCGACGACGATCGCATCGGGCTGCACGATCACCCCGCCGTACACGTTGATCGTGAAGTTGCCGAGCGGATGCGCCTCCGCCGGCGCCGAGGGCCAGAGGCCGATCGATGCCGCGGCGGCGACGACGGCCAGCGGTCGCGTCCAGCGCCTCACGCCGGGCCTCCGAGCTCCGCGAGCGTCTCGGCGGCGACGGGGGCCAGGAGCGGATCGAAGCGCGGGTGAAGCGCGAGCGCTCGTGAGAGCTCGTGGCGCGCCCGATCGGTCTGGCCCAGGCCGGCCGAGATCATGCCGGCGTGGAACCATAGCCTCGCGTCGGGGGTGCCCAGCGCGAGGGCCCGGTCGCTCGCCTCGCGGGCTTCCTCGAGCCTGCCGAGGCGGTACAGGACCCAGCCGAGCACGTCGTAGCCGTAGACGTCGCGACGGGTCTCCAGGCTCTGCCTCGCGATCTCGAGCGCCTCGTCGAGGTCGCCCCCGTGGTCCGCGCGGAACAGGGCGAGCTGTCGGTCGTACAGCCGGCGGTTCACGGCTTGCAGGGTCGCGATCGCCTCGACCGTCGCGTACCGGTCCTGCGCCGCGCGGTCGTCTCCGGTGGCCGCGTAGAGATCTCCCAGCGCCGCGAGCGCGTCCGGCTCGGGCACCAACGTGACCGCCCGCTCGTACAGGCGGATCGCGTCGTCGATCCGCCCTCCGGCGGCCCGTGCGCTCGCCAGCCCCGCGATCGCGACGTGGTAGTCGGGAGCCGTGTCGACGGCCCGCCGGAAATGGCTGGCCGCCTCGTCGTACCGTCCGGCGTCGAGCGCCAGACGTCCTCGGTATGCCGCGTACCAGGCACGCGCCGCACCGAACGAGCCCTCGGCGGCCGCGGCGCGCTCGGCGTCGGCGGCGATCCGGGCGGCCTGCCGGGCGTCACCCTGTAGGAACGCGAGCCTCGACAGCCGGATCAGCGACGTCGAAGCCTCGGGCGCGGCGCCGGCGAGCGTCCGATAGTCGGCGGCGGCGTCCTCGTACCGGCCGAGCTCGAGCTCGGCGTCGCCGCGGACGGCGAGCGCGCCCAGGCTCCGGTCGGACCGGTAGATCTCGTCGGCGAGGCTGAGCGCACCTTCGAAGTCGTGCGTGGTGAAGCGCACCCCCGCGAGCAGGGTTCGTGGCTCGGGATCCTCCGGAGCGAGCGCGACGGCCTCCTCCAGGGCGCGCCGGGCACGTGCGTACGACGAGACGTCTCCGGTCAGTCGTGCGCGTTCGATCTCGAGCTGTCCGAGGAACGCGAATCCGGCGGCGCTCGGCGATCCGACCGTCTGGTTGCCGAACGAGCGGATCAGACGATCCAGCTCGGCGAGCTGTGGCCTGCCCGGGGCCTGGGACAGCACCGTGGCCGCGCTCCCCGGCAACGACCCCGTCGTGACCGTCGGCGCCTGCGCGTCGTCGGGCCGGAGCACGTCTCGTCCGGCGTCGGTGCCGGCGTAGGTGACGGCCGCGATCGCGATCGAGACCGCGAGCAGGCCGCCTGCCACGTACTTCGTCCGTCCCATGCCTGCACTCCCGTCTCGTGGGTGTCTCCGACCGATGCGCGAGGACTCGTGCTCCGAGCCATCGCGGATCGGCCGGTGTTCCGGGTCCCCCATCGGGGCACCCGGAACGACCGGTCGAGATCCGGCTACGCGTGCGGCTCCCCGAGGTACGGGAAGGCCTTCTGGTAGTCGTCGTGGGGTCCGACGCAATCGCTGCCGATCGCCCCGTCGGCGTCGCGCCCGTCGAAGGGGAACCCACCGGTCACGATGTTCAACTCGGCGTCGATCACGTCGTCGGCGAGCGCGCGGCCGTTCAGCGGTCCCGCGGCGTCCGTTCGCGTGTCGTAGGTCACGACGTCGGGCAAGAGCACCTTGGCCAGCGTCCGGGTCTGGGCGTTCGTGTACGCGCCTTCGGTGTCGAGCGCCGAGAACGTCTTCAACACTCCGCGGACGTTGCCGCTGAACCGCCGGTAGTCCGAGGCCGGGTACCCGTTGTTGAAGCGGACCTTGTCCTGACCGCTGTTGAACACGGTGTTGATCGCGGGACGGCCCATGCGGTCGATGCGGTCGCCGTCCTCGGTGGTGGTCACGGCCCACACGCCGATGTGGCGGCCGAGCGCCGAGTCGGGAACCTGCAGCACGATCGCGTTGGTGTTGAGCGACTCGAAGAAGTCGACCTCGTCACCGTCGCAGAACGCTCGACCGCCCATGCCCAACACCGACCCCTGGAACGCCGCGAGGTCGAAGAAGAACGGGTCGGAACGCAGGCCCGCGAAGGACTTGCCGCCGCCCCGGACCTGGTTGACGGCGCCGGTCAGTCCGTGCGCCACGGGGCGCTGTTCGTCACCGGAGCGACGAACGACCCAGTAGCGCTGCCGGCCGTTGCTACGCGGCTCGCCGAACGTCGCGGTGTACTGCACGTCGGACATCGCGTCGCCGTTGCGATCGATCTTGACCGTGTACTTCAGGTCGGTCGCGTACGCGAGCGGCGCGATCGCGCCGGCGGCGGGATGGGTCGTGACGACGATCGCGGTCTTCGTGTCATCGCGACCCTCGAAGACGTAGACGTCGTTGATGTCGCCGTCGGAACGTGTCGCCGGTGACGTCAGGCCGGGCGCGTCGAGGTGGTCCGCGCCGAACCCGATCATCGGCGCCGCGCCGAGGGCCAGCGTGAGCGCCGAGGCGGCGATCGCGCTGCCGAGCAGCGTGCGCTTGCGGTTCATCGTTCACTTCCTTCCTTCGTGCGATCGCGACACCCGATGTGCCGCGTGGAGGACTCGCCGCCCGCGATCGATCGGTCACCTCCCTCCCGTTGCCGGTCCCGGTGCAGGCGGACATCCCCTCTTCGCGAGTCGTCGCACGCCGGATCACCGCTGTTAGCGTCGAGACGTGTCGAGCACGTCGGCGTCCGTCGCGGATCGGCGTTCGCGCCGAACGCTCGGCATCGCGCTGCTCTCGTGCACGATGGTCGCGTGGGGCCTCGTGCCGTTGGTGCTGAAGCAGGTCGAGATGCCGACGCTGGCGTTCGCGAGCTACCGGCTCTGGGTCGGGGTGGCGCTCTACGCGGTGTTCTTCCTGGTGACCCGCCGGCGGCCGACGTGGGCGATGCTGCGCGCGACCGCGATCGGCGGGGTGTTCTTCGCCGGCGACATCGTGCTCACCTTCACGGCGTTCCGTCTGACCAGCGTCGCGAACGCCACGATCATCGGTGCGTTGTCGCCGGTGTTCATCACGCTCGGCGCCGTGCGCTGGTTCGGTGAGCGCCTCGGCCGGGGCGACGCGCTCGTGATCGGGGCCTCGTTCCTCGGGGTCGCGTTCGTCGCGATCGGATCGCAGGGGTCGCCGACCTGGAGCCCGGCCGGGGACGCGGCCGCCGCGCTCAGCGTGCTGACCTGGAGCGCCTACTGGCTCTTCTCGAAGCGGGCGCGTGCAACGCTCGATGCCGTCGACTACATGGCCGGCGTGATGCTCGTCTCGGCGGTCGTCGTGACGGCGTTGTCGCTCGTGACCCGCACGTCGATGCGGCCGCCCGTCGCCTCGGACTGGGCCTGGATCGTACTGATCGCGGTCGTGCCGGGGCTCATGGGCCACCTCGCGGTCGCATGGTCACATCGCTTCGTGGAAGCGTGGCTCGGGTCGTTGCTGCTCCAGTCGGTCCCGGTGGTCGGATCGATCGCGGCGTGGGCGCTGCTGGACGAACGCATCACCCCGCTCACCGCGTTCGGCGGTGCGATCGTGGTGGTCGCCACCGCGTTCATCGTGATGCACGCCGCGCGGAGCGGTGCCGATCCCCAGCCGGAGACCTTGCCGCCGGCCGGCTGATCGCCGCGGGCCCGCCGCCTCGATGACCTTCGCCCGGCTCGACCGCCCCACGCCGGTCACCGACAGCTGGGCTGCCCCGTCACGGCGGCGAGCCATCGTTGCAGCAGCGGGGCGATCAGCGTCGCCATCGCATCGAGGTGCTCCGGGTCTGGGTGCACGCCGTCGGAGAGGAACTCCTCGGGAACCTGCTCGTCCCAGTCGGCGACCGCCACGTTGGCGCGCCGGCCGGCGAGCGCCTCGATCGCGGCGTTGATCTCATCGGCCGGCGCCACGTCGGGCGGTGCTTCCACGTTCTGCCACAGCACGAGCGGCGCCGTTCGGAACGATGTCATGATCCGCTCCGCGTTCGTCGTGAACGCGGCGACGCTCTGGTCGTTCGTGCCGAGCTCGACCACGACGGCCTGGTCGGTGGCCGGTCGCGACTCGGCGATCGCGGCGCCGCTCGCCGAGCCCCGTCCGTTCAGCGCGTCGATCTCGATCGACCAGTCGGGCAGCGCTGCCGCCATCTCGAGCGCCCCGCCGTCGAGCAGGGAGTCGCCGACCATGAACGCGCTCGGCGTAACGCCGGAGAAGGTGGCCGGGTCCGGGAGAGCGAGCCACCGGGAGACCGACGTGCCCCTGACGGTGTAGACGCGACGCGGTTCGTCGCGCACCCTCACGAGCTGGGCCCCGTCACCGACCCCGACGACCTCCGCATCCCGGGGCAGGGCCGGCACCGGCACCGCGAAGTCCCCTCCGAGGAATCGGCGCTCCTGGTCGCTCCCCCCGTCGAACACCACGATCGGATCCGCGCCGTCGCATCGGTACGCCACGACCTCGTTCCGGGGGATGCATTCCCCATCGGGACCTTGGAACACGGTGATGCGCGTCGCGCCGTGGCGACAGACGGGCGATCCGGTGGGCCCCGGCTCATCGCAGGCCACCAGGGTGAGCATCAGCACCGCCAGGGCGACGGCCGCACGGCGTGGCAGGCGGGGATGAACGAGAGGAGCCATCGGTCGCGGCGAGCGTAGGGGCGGCGGTCGGCGGTGGCAACGAAGCGCTCCCTACCTATTTCTGGTTACGGATGCTCAGGAGTGTCACCCGCGGGGCCGATGGAATCAGGACAGGTTCTGGCGATCAGGGATGACGAGGTTCTCCGAGCGTGAGTGGTGGCCGCGCGTGAATGCGATCCGCAGGGGGCGACGGACGTTCGTCACCCTGCTGCTGGTGTGCTTGGCGGTCGTCGCGGGCGCCACGTTCCTCGCCTCGCGGGCGCTGGCCCAGGCTGAGTCGCAAGCCCAGATCACCGCGAAGGGTCTCGCGAACGCCGGGGTCGCCTCGGTGCTGGGGCCCGAGGACCTCACGAGCGCGATCTCGGGGCCGACGGCACGTGACCTGCTCACCCGTCTCCAACGCGGTGTGCTCGCCGACGGCACGGCGTTCCGGGTGCGCGTGTGGTCGCCCTCGGGCGACCTGCTCTTCTCGAGCGACGCGGGCGACGGCGCCGACACCGTCAGCTCGGACCTCGACGCGGTGTACCGGGCCACCGAGGGCATCGGCAAGGTCGGCTCGGCCCGGTCGGCGGACGGCGAGGTCTTCGCGACGTTCGTCCCGCTGCGACTCGGACAGGAGGGCTCGCTCGGGGCCGTCGAGATCGATCAGGGATACGAGCCCATCGCGGGTCGGGCCGCTTCCCCCTGGTTGCAGCTGCGCACCGTCGCGGTCGTCGGTGCGGTCGTCCTGCTGATCCTCGTGATCGTCGCGTCGCTCCCCGGCTCCGGCCGGCGTTCCGGTGGCTTCCTCACCCCGGCTCGGGAGGTCGCCCTCGCGAAGCAACGGGCCCGGACCGAACGAGCACTCGGCGAGGCGGAGGAGCGGGTGAACGGCGCCGAGGAGCGTGCGAGGGAGCTCGAGCAACGATTGCAGGAGGCGGAGATCGGCCAGAGCGAGTCGCATGCCAGGGCCACGCTGGCCGAGACCGGGCTCGAGGCCGCGCGGGGAGAGCTGGAGCGGCTCCGAGCGCAGGTCGCCGAGGCCGCCGGGTCGGCCGCCGCCGTCGCGACGGCCGACGCCCAGACGGTGCGCCGCCTCGAGGAGGCGGAGCGAGAGGTCGATGACCTGCGAGGGCGGCTCCGGGCCGCCGACGCGCTCGTGGCGGCGACCCCCGCGATGGCCGATGCGGAGACCACCGAGCGCATCGAGTCGATGGAGCGTGCCCTCTCGGACCGGGCCCTCGCCCTGGACGAGGCCAAGCGTGAAGCCCGGGAGGCCGAAGCCCGCGTCGCCGAGCTCGAGGGATCGCTGCGCGGGATGCAGGACGAGGTGGGTCGGAGCCGGGACGCCCACGAGGAGCTGGCGTCGGCGCGGGGCGAGCTCACCGAGGCGCTGGCACGAGCCGACCGGGAGGCGCGGCGCGCGGCCGAGGCGGAGCGGCGTACGGCGGCCGCCGAGCGTGATGCCGCCGAGGCTCGCGAGCAGCTCACGACCGAACGGAACAAGCCCGCCGAGCTGGAAGCACATGCCACCGGGTCGGACCAGCGCGTCGCCGAGGCAGACCAGCGCGTCGCCGAGGCCGAGCAGCGGGTGGCCGAGGCCGAGCAGCGGGCCACCGCCGCCGACGAGCGGGCGACCGAAGCCGATCGGCGCGCAGCAGAGGCGAGGTCCGAGATGTCGGCGCTCGGAGAACGGGTCTCGGCGGGAGCCGCCGAGGTCCAGACGGTCGCGGCGCGTCTGAGCGAGGTCGAATCTCGCGCCGCTGACGCCGAAGCCCGTGCCGCGGACGCCGACGTGCGCGCGGCCGAGGCCGAGCTCCGTGCTTCCCAGGCCACCGCGCACAGCACGGAGATCGAGGCCCGCCTGCAGCGCCTGACCGCGAAGGGGGCGAACGCCGAGCAGCTGATCGCCCAGCTCGAAGGGGACCTGTTGACGGCCAACGCGACGGTGGCCGAGCTCGAGCGCTCGCTGGAGGCGTCGAGTTCGGAGGGGGAACGCGACCGGGCGACAGCCGCCGACCTGCACACCCGCCTCTCCGCGACCGAAGCCAGGGCGTCCGATGCGGAGGCGAAGGCGGAGGCCCTGGCCACGGAGGTCGCGGAGCTGCGATCGGCATCGCACCGCGACCAGCGGCGCAGCGAGGAACTCGACGCCGAGTTGGAGTCGCTCCGCGCCGCGTCGGCCGAGCGCGAGCAGGCGGCGGTGGCGGCACAGCAGCAGGCCGAGTCGGCATTGACGGAGCAGAAGCGCCGCCGGAAGGAGGCCCAGACCGAGCTGCAGGCGACGACGCAGCGGATCGCCGAGCTGGAGGCCGTCGCCGGGCGGGTCGCAGAACTCGAGGTCGGTGCCGCTCGGGTGACGGAGCTCGAGGCCGCGCTCGAGGCCGCCGCCGAGCGTTCGCGAGCGGACGCCGACGCGGCCCAGAGCCGGCACGCCTCGGAGATCGAGGCGGTCCAGGCCGAGGCGCGAGAGCGCATCGAAGCCGATCGAGCCGAGGTGCGCGGTCGCCTGGCGGCTCTGGAGGCTTCGCTGGCCGAGGCGGAGGGGCGCGTCCGCGCCGCAGAGGAACGAGCCGGCGCGGCCGGCGTCAGAGCCGACGAGGCCGTGGCGGCCGCGGATGCGGCGCGAGAGGAGAGGACACGGGCGATCGCACGAGCCGAGGAAGCGGAGCGTGCGGCATCCGGGTTCGACGAAACCCTTCGCGTGGCCGGAGCACGGGCCGAGGAGGCACGCGCGGAGGCCGAGGCGGCTCGCACCGAGGCGGCCGAGGCCGTCGTCCGCGCACGGGACGCCGAGCGCGAAGCGGCCGAGCGATCACGAGCCGCCGACGCATCGGAAGCCGATCGCGAACGTGGCGAGCACGATCTCGAGGTCAGGGTGGCCGAGGCCACCGCGTTGGCGCAGGCGTTCAAGTCCGAAGCGGCGGAGGCGACGCGTCGGGCGGACGCCGCCGAGGAGCGCGCCGAGGCCGAGATCGCGGCGGCCAGGGCCGAGTCGCGAACGGCGATCGAGCGCGCCAGGACCGAGGCCGTGGAGGCCGTCCGGCGCGCGACCGGGTCGGGTTCCTCGCCGGGCGGCGGCGGGCCCCCAGGCGACGATACGGCCGAGCTTCGGAACGAGATCGACCGCCTCCGGTCGGAGCTGGACGATGCGACGAGCCGATTGAAAGACGCCTACGCCCAGATCGATTCGGCCAACGGCCTCGTCGCGTCCGCGAACGGGAACGGCGGCTCCACGTCCGACGCAGCCGCCGAACGGATCGGTCACGGAGTGGCCCCCGCGTCGGACGACGGCTCGGTGGACCACGGTGACGATGCACCCGTCGGGGAGGGGGAGCTGGCCGCCAAGAGCCTGCGAGCCCGGCTCACCGAGAGCGCCGCCCGGAAGAAGGGCGGGAAGTGGGGCTCCGGCTCCCGAGTCGGCTCCTGACGCAGCTCAACGAGGGGCCGTGGCCGGCCCGTCGAGGACTTCCCGCAACCGCCGGAGCGGTCCGCGGAGCCCGTTCGTCGCCGCGAGCTCGTCGGCGATCTCGTCGTCACGGTCGCCGGTCCAGACCTGGACGTCGGCATCGACCTTGATCGGGACGAGCAGTCGCATCGCGGCGAGGTAGTCGGCCGCGTCACGCAGCCTCGCCCGGAGCGCGGGTGAGCCCTTCAGCGGTCCGGGCACGGGGTGGTTGCTCGAGGCGTCTGCGAGCATCGCGTCGAGGTCGGGGTAGGTCTGCACGAGCGCCCTGGCGGTCTTCTCGCCGACCCCCCGCACGCCCGGCAATCCGTCGGAAGGATCGCCGCGCAGGATCGCGAACTCCGCGTACCGCGACGCCGGCACGCCGTAGGTCTCCAAGACCGTCGGCTCATCGAACTCGCGCAGCTCGCTGACGCCACGCAGCGTGTACAGCAGCCGCACGTCCGGGTCGTGCACGAGCTGCAGCAGGTCGCGGTCGCCGCTGACGATCGCGAACCGGTCCGACGCCTCTCCGCGAGCGCACAGCGCACCGATCGCGTCCTCGGCCTCCCAGTCCGGAGCGTGGGCTTGCGTGGCGCCCGTCGCCTCGAGCAGGCCTCGCAGGATCACGAACTGCGTCGTCAGGTCCTCGGGCTCGTCGGGACGATCCGCCTTGTAGCCCGCGTAGAGCTCGGTCCGCGCGGTCGGCCGCCAGTCGTGGTCGTAGACGTGCACGATCGAGTCGGGTCGTCGGTCGGTCGCGAGTCGCGTCACCATGCCGAGGTACCCGTGCACCGCGCCCATCGGCCGCCCGTTGGGAGCCCGCACCGAGTCCTTCAAGGCGAAGTACGCCCGGTAGGCCATGCTGGAGACGTCCAGGAGCAGGTGCGCGGACATCAGAGGCGGGCGATCGATCGAACGTCGGCCCGGGGCCCGAACGCCGGCGCCCTGATGCCCCCGGCTTCCAGCAGCAGCTGCACCCGGCCCCGCTGGCCTGCGTAGGGCTCGAGCAGTGCGAGCATGCGGTCATCGTCCGCGCGTGCCTCGCCGGCCAACGCCCACGAGACGATGTTCGGCAGGTGGTAGTCGCCGATCGAGACGGCGTCGGGGTCGCCGAGGGCCAGCCGGGTGACCTCGGCGGCCGTCCACGGCCCGATCCCCGGCAACGCCTCCAATCGGGTCCGCACGATCGAGGGCCGCAGGTCTGCGAGGGCCTCGATCTCCGCAGCGCGCCTGCACAGGCCGATCAGCCGCTCGGCCCGGCGGCGCTCGACGCCGAGCGGGTGGAACCGGAACGACGGCAGGGCCGCCACGGCGGCGGGGTCGGGAGGAAGGACCAGGTCGAGCGGGCCGGGGGCCGACTCTCCGGTCGCGAGCGTGAGCCTGCGATAGGCGGTACGTGCCTCGTGGCCGGTGACCTTCTGCTCGAGGACCGCCGGGATCAGCGCCTCGACGAGTCGTCCGGTGGTGGTGAGCCGCACGCCCGGCATCCGGCGGTGCAGGCCGGCGACCACCGGGTGGTGGGCGCGGAACCCCCGGTCGTCGTCCCACAGGCCCGCCCACCCGGGGGCCAGCTCCATCGCCTCGTCGGCCCCGGGACCCCACGCCTCGGCGACCAGGCGATCGCCGTCGAGCAGGAGTCGGACGGTCGCCGGCCCGCTGGATGTGCGGGTCGCGCGCCACGCCTCCCGCTCGCCCAGGCGCATCGTCGGGTCCCCGATGCCCCGACGGTGCGGGAACAGCGTCCGGCGCAGGTCGATCGGTCTCGTGATCGGGACCGCCCGCGTCATCGTCGTCGCCACGACCGCAGCCTACCGGCCCCCTTCGACGCCGTGACCGGGGCGGCGTGGCGTACGCTCGCGAGGTGACCGTCTACGACCGTTCGCTCGCCGAGCTCACCGATCGCCTGACCGGCTGGGGCGAGCCGGCGTTCCGAGCGCAGCAGGTGTACGGGCAGCTCTGGAAGCGGGCGGCCCGCTACGACGAGATGTCCGACGTCCCGCCCGCTCTGCGCGAGCGCCTCGCCGAGGAGTTGCCCGTAGGCGTCGAGGTGCTGAACGAACGGACGGCCGACCGAGGCTCGACGCGGAAGTCGCTCCTGCGCCTCGGCGCGGCCGGCCACGTGATCGAGACGGTGCTCATGGGCTATCCCGATCGCGTGACGGTGTGCGTCTCGTCGCAGGTCGGCTGTGCGATGGGCTGCGGATTCTGCGCGACCGGCCAGATGGGGCTCGAGGCGAACCTCACCGCCGGGGAGATCGCGGCGCAGGTCGTCTGGGCCAAGCGGGAGGCCGCGCGACTTCCCGGCGCGACCCCGCGCCGCTTGACGAACGTGGTCCTCATGGGGATGGGGGAGCCGCTGGCCAACTACCGCCCGGTTCGGGACGCGGTTCGTCGCCTGATGGAGCCGGAGGGCATGCGGCTCGGCGCGCGTCACATCACCATCTCGACGGTGGGACTGGTTCCCGGCATCCGGCGCATGGCCGGCGACCTGCCGAAGGTCGGTCTCGCGGTGAGCCTGCACGCCGCCGACGACGACCTCCGCAACGACCTCGTGCCGCCGAACCGGCTGTATCCGCTCGCCGACCTCGAAGACGCGATCGCCGGCTGGCGCGATCGCACGCGTCGCCGCCCGTCGATCGAGTGGGTGATGATCGACGGGGTGAACGACGCCGACGAGCAGGCCCGCAAGCTCGCGGCGATCGCGTTCCGGCTGCGAGCCCACGTCAACCTGATCCCGCTGAACCCGACGCCCGGATCGCCGAGCCGCCCGAGCGGCGCCCGTCGCATCGCCTCGTTCGTGCGCGTCCTCGAGGCCGGGGGCGTGAACGTCACGGTGCGTGACACCCGTGGCCGGCGGATCGATGCCGCCTGTGGCCAGCTCCGGCTCGAGCACGAACCGCTCCGCATCGGCTCCGAGCCAGCCGATCGAGAGGCGCCTCGTCGGCGCGTCAGCGCCGAGCCGGCACGGTGAGGAGCTCGACCGCGCTTGCGACCGACCGGACGGCGTCGACGATGAGGGTCTGGGCCCCCACGATGTTCGCCTCGGCGCCCGAGTTCTCGCTCACGCGCCCCTCGTCGACGCCGTCGGCCACGCGTCCGGTCGCACGGTCGTAGACGGCACGCCCGGCTCGATCCACGTGGTCGAACCACGCCCGGGCCCTGTCGGCGAGCTCGGACCATCCGCCGTTCGGGTCGGCGAGCGCGAGCCGGTCCAGCGAGAAGGCGGCGGACGCGACGTCGTACGGCGTCACGCTCTCCCGGGCGAACCCGGCACGGGCGATCGGGGCCCACAGCGTCTTCGCGCTGGTGCGAGCCACCTCGAGCAACCCCGTGTCACCGAGCGCACGGCCCGCCTCGGCCAGCACGCCCTCCTGGATGTGCGCCCAGAGATGAGGCTCGCCTCGTTCGTCGGGGTTGTTCATGAGCACCCCCTCGATGCGGCACGCGGCGATCTCCTCGGCCCATCGGCGGACCGTCGCCTCGAGGTCGATGTCTGCGAACGCGGGGTCGCCCAGCAGCCGGAGCCCGACGAGCACGTGCAACGCGCGGACGTCGGCCGGCGCGGGCCGGGCGATCGCATGCTCGAGCCCCCGCCGGACCGCCGTGCGTGTTCGCTCGTCACCGAACGTGCGCCACGCGTTGCTCACGCCCGACAGGGCCCGAGCGTGCCAGAAGTTCTCGCCGGTCGACGAGGTCACCCCGGATTCGTTGCGCGTGCCCGACCAGTCGTAGACGAAGTTCCACCAGCGCCCGTCGGCTCCCTGCATCCAGAGCACGAACTCGGACACGCTCGTGGCCCATCGCTGCACGTCGGGATCGTGTGTTCGGGCCCACACGTCGCAGAGCACGTCGAGGAGACGGGCGGCGTCGTCCACGCACGCGACCCCCTCGAAGCCCGACTCGTTGGCCGCCACGAGCTCACCGGAGGGGTCGGTGTAGACCGCGATCGCCGCCGCGCCGGGCCCGGCGGCCGGCACCGGGCGGGTGAGCCGCGCGAGCTGCCTCAGCACGGATCGAGGTGGGCCAGGATGTCGTCGACGGAGAAGTCGGCCGCCGCGAGGTTCGAGTCCGCGGCGCCGTAGTAGACGCGGATGCGTCCCGCATCGAGCGACACGTGTCCGCTGGGGAACACCACGTCGTGCAGGAACCCCGACCGCTCGTAGTCCAGCTCGGGTGCGAGCAGCGGTCGTGGCGAGCGCGCCAGCACCCTCGAGGGATCGTCGGCGTCGAGCAGCATCGCCCCCATGCCGTACCGGTTCGTTCGGTCGGCTGCGTGGTAGATCTCGAGCCATCCCGCGTCGACGCGGAACGGCGACAAGCTGGCGCCGATCCGCGCCTCGTCCCACTTGCCCGGTCGCGGCAGCGCGATCGGGCGATGCCGGCCCCAGTGCTCGAGATCGGGCGACTCGGCCAGCCAGATGCCCAGCACCCGCGAGAACGACCCCGGCATCGGACGCGTGAACGCCAGGTACCGGCCCTGAACGCGTTCGGGGAACAGCACGACGTCTTTCTGGTCCGGCGGGAGGATCACGCTTCCGCGTTCGAACGTGCGGAAGTCGGTGGTGGTCAGGGTGCTCGTCGTGATGCCGAGCCTGCTCACCGACACGTACGTGATGTGGAACACGCCGTCGATCTCCGTGACCCGGGGATCCTCCACACCGTAGGCCTCGAGCTCGGTCACGGGCAGCAGCGCCGGCACCCGCTCGACCTCGAAGCGCTCGCCGTCGCCGCTGCGCGCCACGCGCAGATGGGAGGTGTGGGTGAGGTAGTCGGTCGTGCCGTCGTCGCCCAGGTGCCCGTCGGCGAGGTCCCGGTATCGGATGGTGCGCGGATCGTCGAGATCCACCCCCGGATCGTCGCGACGGACGTACCCCAGCACGATGCGAGGCGGATCGGCCGTGGTGTCGAAGAACGGCATGCCCACCAGGTCCTCGGCCTCCAGCCCCTCCGGCATCTCCGTGAGCGTCGGCCGGTCGCCGGTCAGATCGACCAGCCTCGCGCCGGGCGGCAGGTCGCCCGCAGCATCCGGCCGCTCGGCGATCCGGACCAGCAGCACGACCTCGTCGCCGACCCGTGCCGCGGCCGCGTTGATCGTGGAGATCACCTCCATGCCCGGCTGAGACGGCACGACGTCTGCCGGCGTGATCAGCGGGTTGCCAGCCAGACGCGCGCCGATCGGCAGCGCCACCCACTCGCCCGGCCGGGCTTTGGTCGGACGCTTGGGCGGCGCCGAGGCGACGACGGAGCGCATCACCTCGACGAAGCGGGCTCCCGTCTTCGGCCACGTGAACTCGTTCGCGTACGCGTATGCGTTCTGCTCCAGCCGCGCCTTCAGATCCGCGTCGTCGAGGATCGAGTTGATGGCCGTGCCCAGCTGGTCGGGGTCGCGGAAGTCCACCAGCAGCCCTCGCGAGTCGGCGAGCGCCTCCTTCGCATGCAGGTACGGCGTCGAGACCACGGCCTTCCCCGCGCCGAGCGCGTAGCTCAGCGTGCCGCTCGTGATCTGGTTGGGGTCGAGGTAGGGGGTCAGGTAGATGTCGGTCGCCAGCAGCAGCTCGATGATGTCCTTCTGGCGCAGGTACTGGTTCAGGAACGCTACGTTCTCCTCGAGCCCCAAGCCGTCGATGATCTCGACCAACTTGTTCCGGTATTCCTCCCCATGGTGGCGCAACAGCTCGGGGTGGGTCTGGCCGGCGATGAGGTAGAGCGCGTCGGGGTGGCGCTCGACGACCGAGGGCATGGCCTCGATCACGAACTCGAGTCCCTTGCCGGGACCCACGAGGCCGAACGTGGCTACGATCTGACGCTCGGCGAGCCCGAGCTTCTGCTTCAGCTTGCGCCGCCCACGGGGCTCGATGTGTGGCATGCCGTGCTGGATCACGCTCGTCGGCGTCGTCACGCCGTAGACCTCACGCAGGATGTCGACGGCGGTCTCGGCCATCACGATCAGGTGGTCGGCGTTGGCAGCGATGTTGCGCACCGCGTCGCGCACCGGCTCCGTGGGCTCAGGCAACACCGTGTGCATCGTGACGACGACCGGCTTACCGACCTCCTGCAGGAACGGTGTGAGGTGGTCGATGTACGTGCCCTCGATCCACGTGTCGCCCTCCCAGGATTCGTCCTTCCACAAGCCGAAGAGCCCGAACTCGTGCTGCACGCAGACGACGTCGACGTCGGATCCGCCGATCGATCGGGCGGCCGCCACATACCCGTCGGGCGAGCCCTGCCGGATGCGCCATCGCACCTCGGGTCCGTACGCGCGCACGGAGTTGCGCTCGTCGATCGCGGCGATCTCGCACACGACCGATTCATCGGCGGCGTGGACCGCCGCGACGAGGTCGCTCGTGAACGTGGCCACGCCGCAGCGGCGCGACGGCCAGGTGGAAACGAAGACGATGCGCACCGGACCACGATACCGCGCCGTTTCCACGCCCCCCGCCGGTCCCGCACGGAGCGGGCCGGTCCGCCCCGAGCGGCGGGATGACTCCGGCGTAGGTTGAAGATGACGGTTCCCTCCGCTCGGAAGGGGTGAGGGAGATGAAGACGATGCAGTCGTCGACCGGCGTGGCAACGACCGGTCGAACGAGGAAGCTCGGCCGCCTCGGCCTGTTCATGGCCGTGGCCCTGGTGGTCGGGAACATGATCGGTTCAGGGGTGTTCACGTTGCCGTCCGCGATGGCGGGGGTCAGCGTGACGAACGGCGCCGGGTCGTTGCTGGCCTGGGTGTTCACGGGCGTCGGCGCCGTGGTGCTGGCGCTGGTGTTCGCGAACCTCGGCCGGGCGTACCCCCGCACGGGAGGGCCGTACGTCTTCGCGCGCCGCGCGTTCGGTGACTTCATCGGGTTCCAGACGGCGTGGGGCTACTGGATCGCTGCCTGGGCCGGCAACGCGGCGATCGCCGTGGCGTTCGTCGGCTACCTGGCGTTCTTCTTCCCGGTGCTCTCGGAGACCGCCATCTACGGTGCGCTCGCCGGCATCGGGGTGATCTGGCTGCTCACGCTCGTGAACGTGCTGGGCGTGCGCGGATCCGGGTGGGTCCAGGTCGTGACGACCGTGCTGAAGTTCGTGCCGCTGCTGGCGATCGGCCTGATCGGGATCTTCTTCATCGAAGGCGACAACTTCGGCGCCTTCGCCCCGAACGGGCTGGGCATGGGTGACGGGCTGCTCGGCGGCGTGACGGCCGCGGCGACCCTCACGCTGTGGGCGTTCATCGGGCTCGAGTCGGCGACCGTGCCGGCGGAGGAGGTCGCGAACCCCGAGCGCACCGTGCCGCGCGCCACCGTGATCGGCACGGTGGTGACCACGCTCGTGTACATCCTGGCGACGGTGGCCGTCATGGGCGTGATCCCCGCCGCCACGCTGCAGGACTCGTCGAGCCCGTTCGCAGCGGCCGCCGCGTCGATCTTCGGCGGCACCGGGTACTGGGACGACGCGGTCGCGCTTGTCGCGCTGGTCAGCACGTTCGGCGCCCTGAACGGATGGATCCTGCTGCAGGGGCGTGTGCCCCTGGCGGCCGCCCGTGACGGGCTGTTCCCGAAGCGGTTCGCGACGGTGTCCGGGCGAGCCGGCACGCCGGTGTTCGGATTGGTCGTGAGCTCGTTGCTGGTCACCGGCCTGATGCTGATGAACTACACGAAGTCGCTCGTGGACCAGTTCACGTTCATCCTGCTGCTGGCCACGCTGACCACCTTGATCCCGTACGCCTACTCGGCGGCGGCGCAGATGTACCTGTTGTTCGCAGACCGGGTCCGCTTCCAGGGTCGCCGGCTCGCGATCGACGGTGGGGTCGCGCTGCTGGCCTTCGCCTACGCCGTGTGGACGATCGCCGGGGCCGGGTCCGACGTCGTGTTCAAGGGCTTCATGCTCCTGATGCTCGGCGTTCCCGTGTACATCTACATGAAGTGGCGCGATTCGAAGCAGGGCCGCTCGGTCTTGCCCGAGACGGAGTTCCTGCCGCCGGTCACTCCGGACGTTCCGGTGGAGCCGGTGAAGCGTCACCCGATGGTCGTCTGACCGTCGTTCAGCGACGCTTCTTCGGGTCGGCGGCCCGGCCGATGAGCCAGCCGCCGACCCCCAGGAGCGTCACGAACAACGTGACGAGTCCGACGACCCCGATCATGATCGTGACCGCGTTCGCCGTATCCGACCCGGAGCTCACCGCCTTCACGATCGCGTAGATCGTGATGAACGTGTAGATCCCCACGACCAGCAGCACGGGCAGGACCATCAGCGTTCCCACGTTCAGCCCCACGACCGCGAACGCGACCCCTTTCGACCCGGACGCATCGGTGCGCCGATCCCAGGCTTCGATGTGATCGTCGATGTCGTCGAGGTCGTCGGCCATGCGGTCGGCCGCTTTGTCGAGCTCCTCGACGAGCGCCCGTGTCTGCTCGCCCAGCCGTTCAGCCTCCGCCTGCATGTCGGCCTCGTCGGGCTCGGGCCAGGGTCCGTCGTTCGTGGTTCCGCTGTTCGAATTCACGACGCGAGTATCGCAGTATCGGGACATGGCGGGGCAGATCGAGCAGCTCGTTGCCCAGACGCCGGCCTCCAGAGACCGCGTCGTCGACCTCGCGCGCGGGGCGAGCATCGGTGCTGTCGTGCTCGGTCACTGGCTGATCGGCGTGATCTGGTGGCGCGGCGGCGTGATCCGCCTCACCAGCGCGGTTGGGGTCACCTCCTATCTGTGGCTCGCCACATGGTTCTTGCAGGTCATGCCGATCTTCTTCTTCGTAGGTGGGTTCTCGAACTACGTGGCGTACGAAGCCTCGCGCAGACGTGGCGAGTCCGCGGCCACGTTCGTGGGCGGGAGGCTCGAGCGGCTACTCCGCCCCGCCCTCGTCTTCCTCGGGGTATGGACTGTCGTGATGGCGACGATGCACTCGTTCGGGATCGGCGAACCGACTGGGCCGAGGCTGTGGGGCGTCCCGCTGCTACGCGGCGTGATGCCGCCGGGAGCCACCTTGCCCTTCGGACCCCTCTGGTTCCTCGCCGTGTACCTGGTGGTGGTCGCGATCGCACCGCTCACGATCGGGCTGCACCGGCGGTTCGGGCTCGTGGTGCCGGCCGCCCTGGCGATGGGCGCGGTCGCCGCGGACGTGGTCGGCTTCGTCGGGGGCGTGCCGGCGGCGCGCTGGGCCAACGTCGTGTTCGTGCTGCTGTTGCCCCACCAACTCGGTCACGCGTACGGGGACGGCTCCATGGTCCGATGGCCGCGCGGTTCGTTCTGGGTGATGGTCGCCGTCGGGCTCGGCGGGCTACTCCTCCTCACCAACCCACCGTTGTTCCGGCTCGCCGGCGACGTGCGCTTCGAGTGGTTCCCGGGGATCGGGACGTACCCCAAGAGCCTGCTCGGCACCGACGTCGAGGCGGTCTCGAACGCGTATCCCCCGACGCTCTGCTTCCTGCTCGGCGGCGTCTGGTCGATCGGCGCCCTCATGCTGCTGCGGCCCCGCCTCGCGCGGTGGCTGCAGCGCCCTCGGGTCTGGGGGGCGACGATCGCGGTCAACAGCGTGATCATGACGCTCTTCCTCTGGCACATGACGGCCTACCTGCTCGCGATCCTGTTGCTGTGGCCGTTCGGGCTTGGACAGGAGGCCGACAGCACACCGGCCTGGTGGGTGGAGCGCGCCGCGTGGGTCGTGGTGCCCGGGGCGATCCTCGCCGGCCTGGTGGCGATCTTCGGGCGGTTCGAACGGCCGCGCAGAGCGAGGGATGAGGCCTCCTCGGCCGCGGCCGCCCGGTGATAGCGTCGGCGCCGTGCAGCGCACCGGTGCGGCCCCGCCCGGCGCGCCTCGTGCCGAGGCGCCTCCCATCGGCGCATCGCCGCGGGGGGCGACGTCCGCGATCGTCTTCGCGGTCGCGGGATTCCTGGTGTGCGCGACGTTCTCGGCGATGCGCGGCTCTCCCTTCCAGCCGGTGTTGCCCGCGGGAGCCGAGCCATGGGGGCCGCTCACGGAGGTCGCGGCAGCACTCGGACTCGAGCGGCTCGCCGGGTCGTGGCTGATCGGGGCCGCGGTGATCGCGATCGCCCTCGCGGTCGCCGGCTTCCTGGTGCTGCTGCGCGAGACCTGGCGCGGCACCGTGAGCGTGCGAACCGTGCTCGTGCTCGCCGTCCTCGCGAACGTGACCGTGGTCGCGTTCGTCCCGCTGCTGTTCTCCCGCGACGTGTACTCGTACGCCTTCTACGGTCGCATCGCCGCGGTCTACGACGCGAACCCGTACGTCCACACCCCCGTGGAGTTCGGCGGTGACGAGCTCTGGTCGCTCGTCGGCCCGAAGTGGGTCGATACGCCGGCCGTGTACGGGCCGGCGTTCACGACGATCTCCGGGGGCATCGCGGGCGCGATCGACACCCCGGCCGGTCAGGTCCGGGCGTATCGATGGCTGGCCGCGCTGGCCAGCGTCGCCACGATCGCGGCGATCGCGTTCACCGTGTCGCGACGTCGCCCGCAACGGGCGGCGTTCGCCGTCGCGGCGTTCGGGCTGAACCCGGTGGTGCTGTTCCACACGGTCGCGAGCGGGCACAACGACGCGCTCGTGGCGCTCGCCGTAGCGGCGGGGTTCCTGCTCCTCGTGCACGCCCGGACGCACGCGGCGGTGGCCGTGCTCGCGCTCGGGGCGCTCGTCAAGGCGACGGTGCTGCTCCCCCTCGTGCTCGTGATCGTGTGGTGCGTGGCCGGGGCGCCGAGCGGGCGCCGCCGCCACGCCGCCCTCACGCATGCCGGGGTGGCCGTCGCGATCGGGATCGTGTTCGTGGTCCCGTTCCTGCAGACCGAGGACCCGACGCTCGGCATGCTCGAGCTCGCCGGACACGAGGGATGGCTCGCGCCCTCGGTCTTCCTTCAGAAGGTCTTCGGCTGGCTCAGCTTCGGCACGCTCGGGTGGCTCGCCCGCGTGATCGTCGCGGTGGTCGTGGTCGTCGTGTTCGTTCGCCTCGCTCGCGACGTGGCACGTCGCGGCGCCGAGCGGGAGCAGGTCGAGGCCGTGGGCGCCGCGATGGCGTGGTCGCTCGTCGTCCTGATGCTGCTCGGGCCCGTGCTGTTGCCCTGGTACGTCGCGTGGGCTCTGCCGCTGATCTGGCTGACCCCCAAGCCGCCGCGCGCGACCGTGATCGCCGCCGGTGTCGCGCTCGCGCTCGCGCAGTGGACCACCGAGCCCCTTCGGTATCCCGACGCCTTCGACGTCAACCTGTGGATCGGGCACTGGATCGTCACGCCCGCGATGCTGGTGCTCGCGATCTGGTGCCTCGTCGACCTACGGCACCGGGTGCTGGGCAGGCTGCCCCTGCACGACCCGGAGGGCGTATCCACCGAGAGCCGCCAGGGCTGAGGCGAGCACCGGGCCCCAGCGGTCGGTGAGCGGCACCCCGAGCCGCTCGAGCGCGAGGGCCGAGACCGTGATCGTCGCGACGCCGAACGCCGGCGCCGCGGTCGCCGCCGCGACGAGATCGTCGAAGACCCACCTCGACCATCCGGCGCCGACGACCCAGAGCAGCGCGAGGATCGCGACGGCCGACAGCGCGATCGCGGCGGGGGACGAGGGGGACAGCTCGTCGTCGCCGGCGGGCAACGGCCGCGGGCCGGGGACCGACGATCGAACCCGCCCGCCGGCGACGGCCCCGTCCGAGCCGGACCACGTCGACAGCCGTTCGTCGACGAGCGCCGAGGGGGACCGGTTCCACACCGGCGCGACGAACACGGCGCGGTCCCCGTCCGGGAGGTCGTCGAGCGTGATCCGGGAGAGCGCGTCGTACTCGGGCTCGCCTCGAACCGTCGGACGATCGGCGGCGAGGTCGTCGAGCGATCCCACGAAGACGTACACGTCGTCGACACGCCGCGGCGGCACCGCCGCGCGGACGATGTTCGCCACGTTCGTGGCGTTGAAGGTGACGAAGCGATCCGGATCGTCGACGACGAACACGAGCGGGGTCCCCTCGGGGGTCGTCGAGGCGATGCGGCCGGCCAGGGTGGCCGCGGCGAGGTCTCGCGGCGAGACGAACGGCGTCTGATCGCGCTGGGTGTCGATCGCCGGGGCCGCGAACAGGCCCACGAGGACCACCGTCGCTCCGATCGTGAGCCAACGCCGCGGCTCGGTGCGTTCCCACACCCAGGTCATCCCTTGCGCAGCCAGGATCGGCAACGCGAACCCGAACGTCATCACGCGTTCGGGTGGGAACCATCCAGTGGCCAGCGCCAACGGCACGCCGGCGACGGTGAACGCGGCCCACGCGATCAGGAAGCGCCGGGTGAACCCGTGCACCTGCAGCGCGCCGATCGCGGCGAGCGGCAACGTGATCCACGGGGCGAATCGTCGGAGGTTCTCGCGGAACCGGTACCGGTAGTTCCGGACCAGCGCCTCGTCGAGTCCCGCCCGGCGCAGGAAGCCGTCCTTCGACGTGTCGACCGACAGGCGCGCGGGGCCCGCCAGCACCGAGAGCATCCCGGCACCGACGATCAGCCCGCCGCCGGCGAGCGCCGCGAGGGCGCGACCGGCGTCGGACCGCCACCCGTGCTCGGGCTCGAGCACCCAGGCGACGGCGGCGGCCACGACGAGGATCGCCGCCCCCACGAGGAAGAACTGCGGGTGGGACAGCCCCCCGCCGCCGAGCAAGAGCGCCGCCGCGACGACGCCGCGGCGGCTGCGGCGAGCCAGCGCGGCCGCGGCGGCGAGGAACGCTCCCGCGAACGCGAGGTTGGCCACGTACCCACCCGCGAGGTGCACCGCGAACAGGCCGGCCATCGTGCCGACCAGCGCCCAGCCGGGCCGCCCACCGTGCCCGCGGCCGTGCACGAGCGCGACCGACGCGAGCCCGATCGAGACGCCGAGCGCCTGCTGCAGGCCGGCGAGGGCCGGAACGAGCGGCAGGCCCAGGGTGCCGGTGACGGTCGCGATCAGCGCCGGGACGCCGGGCCGTCCGCCGACGAGCGAGACCCCTTCGCCGACGCCCAGGCGCGTCCACCAGAGGTAGACGGTCTCGTCGGGCCCCGGACCGAACCCCCACCCGCGGAAGACGCCCGGCCACGCGAACACGACGACCAGGAGCGCGGTGAGACCCACGACCCAGGCGAGATCGCCGCGCGATGGCTCCGAGGCGGATGCGGCGTGGGCGTCGGAGGGGTCCGTGCCGTCACTCCGCCGTGAAGGTCCCCTGGGCGCTCACGGTCACCGTTCCGCCGTCGCCGGCATCACCGGTGATCGCCGTGCACAGGAACGTGCCACCCATGCGGTCGGGCAGCGCCGGGGAGATCGTGACGAGGCATCCGCCGTCGTCGGAGCTGAACGCGAGCGGTCCGTCCGGGCCGCGCATCGTGAACGTCAGGACGCGGTCGGACGCGGTCGGCTGCTGCGCGGTGAACGAAGCTCCGCCGAGCGTGAGCTCCCGTTGTGGGCCCCGCCACGTCATCGCGAAGTCTCCGGGTGGCAACGCCCACAGGGCCGGGAGCCCCAGGCTGGGATAGGACTCGCTCAGGTTCACGGCGCCCGTGACTGTCACGGTCGCCGACCCCACGGTGAACCCGCTCGCCGCTTCGGGGTCGACGGTGGGGGTGGGCGTCTCGACGACCTCGACCGGCGTGCCGGTCTCGACCGGGTCGGGGAGAGGAGCGGGGTCGTCGCGTCCGCACGACGTCGCGATCAGCACGAACACGCTCGTCACGATCGTCGTTGCGGTGCGCATGCCCATCCCCCCGGGCGCTGACTGTACCCCCTGTTAGCATCGCCGCCATGCTCGACCGGGCCCTCGTCGACGACGTCCTCACCGCCGCTCGCCGGCGGGGCGGCGCGTTCGCCGAGCTGTTCGTCGAGGAGACGACGAGCACCTCGATCCGTCTCGACGACGGCAAGGTCGAGGAGCTCACCACCGGGCTCGACCGCGGCGCCGGCGTGCGAGTCACCCACGGGACGAGCTACGGCTACGCGTTTTCGAACCGGCTCGATCGAGCCGCGCTGCTCGAAGCGGCCGAGGCGGCGAGCGCGGCGTTGCGGGAGGGTGCGGCCGGGTCGGTCGTCGACCTGCGCACGCTGGAAGGCCCGCTCACCAACGCCGTGGAGCGTCCCGCGAGCGGCGTGCCGGCGGCCGACAAGGTGGGCTGGCTCCGCGAGCTCGACGAGGCGGCCCGTGCATACAGCCCGGAGGTCGTCCAGGTCGTCGGCGTCTACGGCGATTCCCTGCAACGACGGCTGATCGCCACGAGCGACGGCCGCTGGGTCGAGGAGGACCGCCCGAGGATCCGCCTCGTGGCGCAGGTCGTCGCCAAGCGAGACGAGAACATCCAGACCGGCTTCCACGGGCCGGCGGCCTGTGCGGGCGTCGAGTTCATCGACGCGAACACCCCGCAGGCCACGGCCGAGGTCGCCGCGGCGCGGGCGGTCACGATGCTCGACTCCGTGCCGGCGCCGGCGGGCGAGATGCCCGTCGTCCTCGCCCCCGGCATGGGCGGCGTGCTGTTCCACGAGGCGGTCGGTCACCCCCTCGAGGCCGACGCGGTGGACAAGGAGGCGAGCGTCTACCGGGGTCTGGTGGGCGAGCGATGCGCCAGCGAACTGATCAACGGCGTCGACGACGCCACGATCCCCAACGGATGGGGCTCCTTCACGTTCGACGACGAGGGAACGCCCGCCCAGCGGACGGTCTTGTTCACCGATGGGGTGCTCCGGTCCTACCTCTACGACCGTCTCCGCGCCGAGAAGGACGGTGTCGACTCCACCGGGAACGGGCGCCGGCAGTCGTACGCGTCGCCGCCCGTCGTGCGCATGACGAACACGAACATCCTCAACGGGGCCTCCGACCCCGAGCAGGTGCTCGCCGACACGCCCGAGGGCGTGTACGTCACGGCGCTCGGGGGCGGCCAGGTCAACCCGGCCACCGGCGACTTCGTGTTCGGCGTGAGCGAGGGCTACCTGATCGAGCACGGCGAGGCGACCACGCCGGTGCGCGGCGCCAACCTGATCGGGCGCGCCATCGAGGTCATGAGCTCGGTCGACGCCGTGGCCGACGACTTCGACACGTGGGAAGGCGTCTGCGGCAAGGACGGACAGTCGGCTCCGGTCGGCAGCGGCTCGCCGACGCTCCGCATCTCCAAGATCACGGTGGGCGGCACCGGTGCCTGACCTCCGCGAGCTCGTGCGAGCGGCCGTCGAGGCGGCGCAGGCCGACGAGGCCGTCGAGGCGTACGCGGAGGAATCGCGGCAGACCGAGGCCAGCGCCCTGCGCGGTGAAATCGAGGGGCTCGAGTTCGCCGAGTCGCGCGGGGTCGGGGTCCGCATGATCCGAGACTCGCGGCTCGGCTACGCGTATGCCGCCGACCCGTCCGTCGATGAGGTGCGCGAGGCGGTCGTGCGAGCGCGGGAGAACGCCGCGCTGACGGAGCCCGACGAGTTCAACGTGCTGCCGGCGGCAGAGCCCGCGGCCGAGATCCCGGAGCTGTACCGCGCCGATTCCGCCGACGTGACGACCGAGGCCAAAGTGCAGATGGCGCTCGATCTGGAGCGCCGCCTCGTCACGAGCGATCCGCGGGTGACGAAGGTCGACCTCGCGCAGGTCGGCGACGTCGTCTCCCGCGTCGCGATCGCCTCGACCGTCGGCGTCGAATCGGAGTACGCACGCACCGACGCGTGGGTCGTGGCCGTGACCCTCGCCGTCGAGGGTGATGAGACGCAGACCGGGTTCTCCTACCGCATCGCCCGCGCGCTCGACGAGCTGGGGCCCGACGAGGTCGCCGACGAAGCGATCGAGCGGGCCGTGCGCATGCTCGGCGCCGCGAAGCCGCCGACCGCCAAGGTCCCGATCGTGCTGGACCGATTCGCGGCGATGGATTTCCTCGGCGTGCTCGCGAGCGCGCTCAACGCCGAGAACGTGCTCAAGGGACGCTCGCTGTTCGCCGAGATGGTCGGCGACCAGGTCGGCTCCGGGCTGTTCACGCTGGTCGACGACGGCACGATCCTCGACGGCCCGGGCGCCGCACCCTTCGATGCCGAGGGCGTGCCGAGCGGTCGCACGGAGCTGTTCACGGCAGGCACGCTCAACGGGTTCCTGCACGACACGTACACGGCGGCGCGCATGGGCGACGGACAGCGTTCGACGGGCAACGCCAAGCGCGGCTCGTACAAGGGCTCGCCCGGCGTCGGCACGTCGAACTTCTACCTCGACAACGGCTCGACGCCGTTCGAGGAGCTGCTGCGCGAGGCCGAGGGCGGGGTGCTGATCGCCGACGTCAGCGGCGTGCACTCGGGCGCGAATCCGATCTCGGGTGAGTTCAGCGTCGGTGCGACCGGGCTGCGCATCGAGGGCGGGGCGCTGGGCGAGCCGCTGCGCGAGATGACGATCGCCTCGACGCTTCCCGAGATGCTGGCCGGCATCACCGGGCTGGGTGACGACCTGCGGTTCTTCTCGAGCGTCGGCACGCCCTCGGTGCTGATCGGCGAGATGACCCTGGCGGGCGTCTAGCGCGAGGCTCGAGCTCGACGCACGAGCACGGCGAGCCCGGCCATCACGGCGGCGAACCCCATCACCGAGGCGGTCAGGAACGACCTCGCCGCCCGTTCGGGCTCGTCGAGGCCGCCGAGGAGGGCCAGCAGGAACACCGCGACCACGCCGACCCCCGCCCCGATCAGCAGCGGAAGAACGACGGACAGGCGCTCCCCGCGCGGCAGCAGGTACCCGACGATGCCCGCGACCACGGCCGCCGAGCCGATCAGCACCATCGCCCACGACATCAACGTCTGTTCCATGCGGTCAGGGTTGCAGACGGGCGCATCGGTTGGGAAGCCGTATGGCCGCATCGTCGCGGTCTCGCCACATCGCCGTCGCACCGCGGCAACCACCTGAGCCCGTATGGTGAGGAACGATGTCAGTCGACGCGTCGACGATCGCCGAGGAGGACCGGCTCTGGAGCGAGCTGCGCGAGACGATCGACGCGTTCGCCCCGGAGCAGGCGGTGCGGCCCGGGTACTACACCGAGGGGTGGTCCGCGAAGGACGCCCTCGCCCACGTGGGCACGTGGCTCGCGGAGGCGGGCGTCGCGCTCGAGCAGATCCGCAGCGGCACGTACGTCGAGCTGCAGGCGGACCGGATCGACGAGCTGAACGCGCGGTTCCTCGAGGCGATGCGGGACGTGTCGCTCCCCGACGTCAAGGCGCAAGCCGCCGCCGCTCGCACGCGGATGCTGCACGCGTGGGGTGAGCTGGTCACCGCCGACGAGGTCGCAGCGAGCTGGATCCGCAAGGCGGGACCCGATCACTACCGGGAGCACCTCCCGCGCCTCCGCGCCTGGCTGCGCGAGCTCCGAGACGAGTGACGGACGCCGGAGCTAGCCCGCCGCTGCCCGCTGGCGGAACCACTCGGTGAAGGCCTTGCACCGCCCCTCGCCGTCGAACTCCATCACGAAGACGTTGTCGTAGACGCGTTCGGGCTTCCCGTCGGCACCGAAGTAGGTGCTGACACCCGTCGCGACCGCCCGATCGCCGTCGACGGCGAACGGCTCGTACCACGCGTCCCACGTGCCGGGGTCGTCGGGCTCCTCGAGCCACGAGGCCACGATCTCGTCGCGGCCGTAGACCGGCTCGTCGGCTGGGTGGTAGCGGTACTCGGCGTCGGCGGTGAACAGCTCGCCGATCGCGGCTGCGTCGTTCGACCGCCACGACGTGACGTAGCCGTCGAGCCATCGCTGCAGGGTAGGGCGATCCATCGCGTGCGCCTCCTCGGACGAAGCACCGTGGCTCAGCTTCTGGTGCGGGAACAGGGTATCCGCATCGCCGACGTGCCGGCCCCGGGTCTGCGTCCCCCGACCGGCCGGTCTCGGCTCCTAGGCGACCTCGCACGGGAGCTCGACGGCGAACCGGGCGCCTTCGGACGGGGTCGGCTCGGCGCGGATCCGGCCGCCGAGGGCTTCGACGATGCGCTTCGCGAGCGCCAACCCGAGTCCCGCCCCCGGGCCGGAGCGGGACGGATCGGCTCGGAAGAACGGATCGAAGACACGCTCGAGGTCCCCGCTCGCGATCCCGTCGCCGGAGTCCTGCACCGCCAGGTGCACCCGATCGCCCCGACGGTGCGCCTCCACGCGCACCGTTCCGTCGGCGGGGGTGTGACGCACCGCGTTCGAGAGCAGGTTCTGCAGCACGCGAGCCACCCGGGGAGAGCACGTGATCCCCTCGATGTCGTCGAGCGACGTGTCCAGGTGCAGGCCCTTGCCTTCCGCCTCCATCGCCACCGTCGCCATCACGTCGGCCACGATCGCCGCGAGTTCGACCCGCGTGGATCCCGCGTCGATGGCGCCGGCGTCGAGCTGCGTGAGCTCGAAGAGGTCGTCGACCATGTGCGTGAGCTGTAGGACCGATCGTCGCATCTCGTGCACGTAGCGCTGCAGGCTCGGTGGGTCCCCGACCACGCCGTCGTCGATCGCCTCGATCATCGCTCGCAGGGACGCGAGCGGCGTGCGGAGATCGTGGCTGACGGTCGTGATCAGGTCACGACGCATCGATTCCGCATCGCGTTCGCGCCGTTGCGCGTCCTGCAGCTTCGACGCCATGTCGTCGAGCGCCGCCGCGAGCGTGTCGAGCTCCGGCCCGGCGTCCAGACGTCCGACCCTCGTGTCCAGGTCGCCATCTCCGAGGCGGCGGGCGGCATCGTCGAGGCGCGAGACCGCGGCCGACGATGACCGGGCGACGACCAGCGCGCCCGCGACGCCGGCGGCGGCCGAGTAGACCAGCAGCACGGTCACGAGCGTCGCGTCGTGTTCGTTCACGGTCATGCGGAGCGTGAGGACGCCGATGTTCGCGATGGCGATCACGGCGGCGAGCAGCGCGACACCCACGAACCGCTGTCGCATCGAGGCGCGGGCCAGCAGGAACTTCGCGAGCACCGCCGCCACGATCGTGACGACGCCTGCCGGCACGAGCAGCACGAGCAGGTCGCCCCGCTCTCCCACGCCGACGCCCATCGCGGCGGCGACGATCAGCGTGCCGACGACGCCGGCGGCGGCGATGCCCACGACGAGCGCGATCGTGGTCCAGGAGCCTCCCCGCGCGGGAGCCAGGCTCATGGTTCGAACCGGTATCCCACGCCCCAGACGGTCACGAGGCGCGTCGGGTTCGATGGGTCGTCTTCGAGCTTCTCGCGCAGGCGCCGCACGTGCACCGTGACCGTGGCGCTGTCGCCGTCCCAGGCGAAGTCCCACACGTCCTCGAGGAGCCGGGTCCGCGAGAACGTCACGGCGGGATGCTCCACGAAGTAGGCGAGCAGGTCGAACTCCTTGCGGGTGAGCTTCACGGCCACGCCTGCCTTGCGCACCTCCCGGCTCTGGAGATCGACCTCCAGGTCACCGGCGGTCAGCGTCGTCGGCGCTTCGGGGACCGTGCGGCGAAGCACCGCGCGAACGCGCGAGACGACCTCGCGAGGCGAGAAGGGCTTCGTCACGTAATCGTCGGCACCCAGGTCGAGCCCGACGATGCGGTCGGTCTCCTGGCCTCGAGCGGTGAGCATGATCACCGGCACATCGTTGGCCGCCCGCATCCGGCGGAACACCTCGAGCCCGTCGATGCCGGGCAGCATCAGGTCGAGCAGCACGATGTCGGGGGTGCGGGCTCCGAACCGTTCGATCGCTTGGATGCCGTCGTCGGCGGTCTCGACGCCGAATCCCTCGGTCTGCAGATAGCGGGCGAGCACCTCTCGCACCATCGGTTCGTCGTCGACCACCAACACCCGCATGTCCTGCACCAACGCACTATGCACCACGGTTCTTTCAGGAGTGTGACGAACCCCGCCGATCCGACCCTCGATCCGTAATGGCTTGGTAAGGCCGTCCCTCGAGACTGCACCCATGGTCGACGTCGTCCTGCCCGTGCTGAACGAGGGCGAGGCGCTGCCGTGGGTGCTCGGCCGCATGCCGCATTGGAGCCGCGCGATCGTCGTCGACAACGGCTCGACCGACGGCTCGCCCGAGATCGCACGGTCGTTGGGTGCGATCGTGGTGCGGGAGCCGGTGCGCGGGTTCGGCGCCGCGTGTCACGCGGGCCTGTCGGCCTCGGAGTCCGACCTCGTCTGCTTCATGGACTGCGATGCGTCGCTCGATCCGCAGGACCTGTGGCGCGTGGTCCAGCCCGTCTCGACGGATCGGTCCGACCTCGTGCTGGGGCGGCGGATCCCCGATCCGGGCGCCTGGGCTCGCCACGCCCGGTGGGGCAACCGGTTGGTCGCCTGGCGGATCGGGCGTCGCGTGGGTGTGAGGCTGCGCGACATCGGGCCGATGCGTGCCGCGCGGCGCTCGGATCTCGCGGCGCTCGGCGTGCGCGACCGGCGGTTCGGATGGCCGTTCGAGATGGTGTTGTTGGCCGGTTCGGCAGGCTGGCGCATCCAGGAAACCCCGGTGCGGTATCGCCCCCGAACGGGAACGAGCAAGGTGACCGGCACCGTCGGCGGCACCGTTCGCGCCGTCCGCGATCTGTCCGAGGTCATGCGGTGCAGCTGATCGTGATCGCCAAGCAGCCAGTGCCGGGCCGAGTGAAGACCCGGCTGTGCCCGCCCTGCACGCATCAGGAAGCGGCGGCGATCGCCGAGGCGGCGCTCGCGGACACCCTCGAGACGGTGCATGCGGTGTCCGGGGTCGACCCGGTGGTGGTGCTCGACGGTGAGGCGGGGCCATGGCTGCCGAGCGGCACCCGCGTGGTACCCCAGCACGGCGCAGGGCTCGCCGGGAGGCTGGCGTTCGCCTTCGACGAGGTCGGCGGGCCCGCCCTGCTGATCGGCATGGATACGCCGCAGGTCTCCGCTGGCCTGCTCGGCTCCGCGTGTGACCGACTGGCGACCGACGCCGACGCCGTGATCGGGCCGGCGCTCGACGGCGGCTGGTGGGCGATCGGGCTGCGGCGGCCCGACGGGGGCATCTTCACCGACGTACCGATGAGCACCGATCGCACGCACGAGGTCCAGCGCGCACGGCTCCGGGAACGATCCCTTCGCGTGGCCGACCTGCCCGCGCTGCGCGATGTCGACCGGGCGGCCGACGCCGCGGAGGTGGCGTGCGAGGTGCCCGGATCGCGGTTCGCGGCCGCCGTCGCCTCGAGCCCGATCGGACGCTCGCTCGCGCTGGGGAACGCGTCGTGAGCGCAACCGCGTGGACCGTCGCGCACGCCTCGGCCGTCGGCCTGTTGCTGCGCTCGCGGTGCGGCAAGGCCATCACGCTGCCCAGCGCCCGCTGGTGGACCGAGCCGGCCGAGGAAGAGGAGGCCGTGCTCGACCTGGCGGTGACGCCGGTGCTGGACGTCGGCTGCGGCCCCGGCCGGCACACCGTGGCGCTGAGCCGCAGGGGCGTCAGGGCCCTCGGGGTCGACTCATCGATCGCGGCCGTCGAAGCCGCACGCGCTCGCGGGGCCGACGTCGTGCACCGATCCGTGTTCGACCCGCTCCCCGACGAGGGACGATGGGCGAGCGTGCTGCTGCTCGACGGGAACGTCGGCATCTGCGGAGAGCCGGTCGCATTGTTCCGGCGCGCCCGCACGCTCCTTCGCCCCGGCGGCAGGCTGCTGGTCGAGCTCGAGGGGCCGGGCGTGCCGACCGAGCGGCTGCACGTGCGCGCCGAGACCGCCGATGGTCCGACGGGGTGGTTCCCCTGGGCCCGCGTGAGCGTCGACGACGTGGACGACCTCGCGCGATCGGCCGAGCTCCGGGTCGTGAGCCGCTGGGGTGACCGCGGTCGATGGTTCGCGAGGTTGGACGCGCGATGAACCTGCCGACCCGGATCCGGCGGCTGACGCCCCCTCGGGTCGGGCCCTTCCGCGAGGAAGCCTTCCGGAGCCCCCTGTACTCGGCGCGCGTGGCATCGATCCTCGGTCTCGCGCTGGGCGTGACGTTCACGGTGTGCTTCGTGACGGGGTTCCTGTCGCACCTGATCCAGCACCCACCGTCGTTCTTCGGGTGGCCACCGCGGCCGGGGTGGCTCTACCGCGTCTCCCAGGGCGTGCACGTGACCACCGGTATCGCGTCGATCCCGTTGCTGTTCGCGAAGCTGTGGACCGTGTATCCGCGCCTGTGGGTGTGGCCGCCGCTCAGCAGCATCCCTCACGCGATCGAGCGACTCGCGCTCGTGCCGTTGGTGGGTGGGTCGCTGTTCCTGCTGTTCACGGGCGTCGGTTCCATCTCGCGCTGGACCCCGTGGAGCTTCTCGTTCCCGCCCGCGCACTACTCGGTGGCGTGGATCACGATCGGCGCACTGATCGTGCATGTCGGCGCCAAGGCGGGCACGGCCCGGCTGGCGCTCTCGAGGAGGTCGATCGCACGAACCAACGAGGGGCGCGCGCGGGACGGGCTCTCCCGGCGCGGGTTCCTCGGCGCAGCCTTCGGCGGGGCGGCGGCGCTCGCCGTGGCCACGGTCGGCCAGACGCTTCGGCCGCTCGCCGCGGTCTCGGTGCTCGCGCCGCGCGATCCTCGGATCGGTCCCCAGGGTTTGCCCGTGAACAAGACCGCTGCGTCGGCCGGCGTGCTCGATCTCGCCACGAGCGATGCATGGCGCCTGGTCGTCGAGGGCAACGTGGGCAACCCGCTGTCGCTCCGGCTCGAGGAGGTGCTGGCCTTGCCGCAGCGTGAGGCCCACGTCGCGATCGCCTGCGTCGACGGTTGGAGCGCGACCGCACGCTGGCGGGGCGTGCCGCTGCGCGACGTCCTCGCGCTGGCCGAGGCTCCGATCGGCTCCGGGGCGACGGTGGTCTCCCTGCAGCGGCCGGGCGCCGCGTACGCCTCGAGCGAGCTCGATCCCTCGCAGATCGGCGACCCGGAGACGTTGCTGGCGGTCGAGTTGAACGGTGAGCCCCTGCACATCGACCATGGGTTCCCGGTTCGGCTGATCGGTCCGAACCGCCCCGGGGTGCAGCAGACGAAGTGGGTCGCATCGGTGGTGGTGCGGTGATGACCTCGCCACCGTCGGCGCCGGAGCGAGAGGCAACCGGGCACGGTCCGGTCTTCTGGTGGGGTCTCGCCATCGGTTCGGGTGCCATGGCGTTCGGGCTGATCACGCTCTTCTCGAGGGCCGCGGCCACCCAACCTCTCGACGTCGGGACGTTTCTGATCGCCTTGGCCCTCGGGCACGACCTGCTCCTGGCGCCCGCGACGATCGGGATCGCGGCCGGTCTGCGCCGGGCGTTCCCGCACGGTGTTCGCGGCATCCTGTCCGGTGCCCTGTTCGTGACTGCGGTCGTCGTGGCCTTCTCGCTTCCCCTGGTGACCGGGTGGGGGGCACAGCCCGACAACCCCAGCTTCCTTCCGAGGGACTACGCGTCGGGGGTCGCGATCGTGCTCGCGGCGGTCTGGGGCGTCGCGGCCGCTCTGATGATCCACCGGGTGCGAAGGAGGGCGGCGTGAGCGTGCGGCGCCCGATGCCTTCCGGCCCCCTCCGCGCGCGGGAGGCAGGCCGCGAGCAGGGGAGGTCCGACCCACGGGGCGAGGCCCCCGTTCGCATCGAGCGGCGAGGATCGGGACGGCGGGTCGCGGCCGTCGCGCTCGCCGCCGGGCTCGGGTCGATCGCGGCCGTGCACGGATGGGGGCGGTGGTTGCAGATGCACGGGGTGCGCATGCGCGTGAACGCCCCGCCGCTGACCGGCAACGTGGACCCGCGTCTCTCCTGGTGGTCGCTCCCGTCGCTGGCGGTCGCGGCGGGCGCGCTCGGCGGCGCCGACCGGGTCGCGCGCTCGCTCCCCTGGCGCCGCCTGATGTGGGCGACGTTCGCCGGCGCGGTCGGCTGGTCGGCGGCGCTGGCCGCATGGGACGCGGGAGCGGGGTTCACTCGGTCTGCGAGCTCGGCCGTGGACTACCTCGCCGCCCTGCCGTCGATCGGAGACGTCGGGTCGTTCCTGCGGTCCCTGGTCGCCGAGACGAGCTCGTGGCCGGCCCACGTGCAGGCTCACCCGCCCGGCATGGTGCTGCTCCTCCTCGGCATGCGTCCCCTCGGTCTGGCGACGCCGGCCTGGCTCGCCGCGCTCGAGCACCTCGCCGGCGCCGCCTCGGTGCCTGCGGTGCTGCTGGCATGCCGGGAGGTGGCCGGGGAGCGAGTGGCGCGGTCGGCCGCCCCGTTCCTCGTGTTCTCCTCGATCGCGATCACCTGGTCGTCGGCCGACGCCGTGTTCCTGGGGGTCGGCTCGTGGGCGGTGGCGTCGTGCGTGCTGGCCACAGGGCGGACCGGTTCCTGGAGCGACCTGCTCGCGCTGGCCGGGGGCACGATCTGGGCGATCGCGATGTTCCTCTCCTACGGCATCGTGTTGCTCGCCCTCGTGCCCGCGGTCGTGGCGTGGCGCCGCCGGCGGCTGCGGGTGCTCGGCGTGGCCGCCCTGCCCGTGGCCGTCGCGCTCGGCCTCGCCGCGCTGATCGGCTTCTCGTGGCTCGACGGCCTCGCGGCGACCCGCGCCGCGTACGCGCAGAGCCTCGCGCGCGTGCGCCCATACTCCTACTTCCTGTTCGCGAACCTCGCCGCGGTGGCGGTCTGCGTCGGTCCGGCGGTCTGGGCCGGACTCGCACGTCGGCGATCGGCGGCGCGGCTCCTCGCGGGTGGTGCGCTGGCGGCGATCGCGCTCGCCGATCTGTCGGGGCTGTCGAAGGCGGAGGTCGAGCGCATCTGGTTGCCGTTCCTTCCCTGGGTCGTCGTCGCGGCGGGCGGGGCGCTGGCCGATGCTTCCCGCGGGTCTCGCCGGGCGTGGCTGGGTGCCCAGCTCGGGTGGGCCCTGCTGGTGCAGGCGATCGTGCTGTCGCCGTGGTGAGGGGGCCGGCGTGCGCGTGCTCGTGACCGGTGGGTCGGGGTTCATCGGCTCGCACGTCGTCGACGCACTCGTCGAGCGTGGGCACGACGTGATCTCCCTCGATGCGCACGTGCCGGGGGCGCACCTGGGTCGCCCCGGGTACCTCCGCGCCGACGTCGAGCATCGCGAGGCCGACCTGCGGAACATCGAGGCCGTGCGATCGGCGGCGCGCGGGGTCGACGCCGTGTGCCATCAGGCCGCCAAGGTGGGCCTGGGCGTCGATCTCGGCGACGTCGACGACTACGTGTCGCACAACGACCTGGGGACCGCGATGTTGCTGCGGGCGCTGCACGAGCGGCGGTTCCGGGGTCCGATCGCGCTCGCGAGCAGCATGGTGGTCTACGGGGAGGGTCAATATCGGTGCCGCACCCACGGCGTCGTCCGGCCGGGCCCCCGGCGGGTCGAGGACCTCCGGGCGGGTCGGTACGAGCATGCGTGCCCCGCGTGCGCGGAGGCCGTCGTCGCCGAAGCGATCGGGGAGGACTCGCACCTCGACCCGCGCAGCGTCTACGCGGCTACGAAGCTGCACCAGGAGCACCTGTGTCGGGCGTATGCCGTGGAGCGCGGTTCGCCCGTGGCGGCGCTGCGGTACCACAACGTCTACGGACCGCGCATGGCTCGCGACACGCCCTACGCGGGCGTGGCCGGCATCTTCCGGAGCGCCCTCGAACGCGGCGAACCGCCGATCGTCCTCGAGGACGGGCTCCAGCGGCGCAACTTCATCCACGTGACCGACGTGGCCGCCGCCAACGTGCTGGCCCTGGAGGCGGCCGCCGACGGCGCGTTCAACATCGCGAGCGACGCGCCTCGCACGGTGGGGGAGATGGCCGAGGCCCTTGCCCGGGCGTTCGGAGCCGGGGCGCCACGCCCACGGGTCGTCGGCGGTTCCCGGCCGGGCGATGTGCGACACGTGTTCGCCTCGCCGTCGAAAGCCGCCCGGGAGCTCGGGTTCCGGTCGACGGTGGGCTTCGACGACGGCATGCGGGAGTTCGCGCGTGCGCCCCTGCGCGGGTCTCAGATCGTCGCCTCGCGCACCCCCGCCGCCACGAGCCCCAGCACGAGCGCCGCCACCGCCAGCCGGTAGAGCATGAACACCTTGAAGTCGTGGCGCTTGAGGTACTTCAGCAGCCCCCAGATCACGAGGAAGCCGCTCACCGCGGAGGACACGAAGCCCCAGAAGAACTGCGCCTCGTACCCCTGGAAGCCGGTCGTCACCAGGTCCGCGCCCTTGTAGAGCCCGGCGCCCGCGATGATCGGCAGCGACAGCAGGAACGAGAACCGCGCCGCGGTCTCCCGGTCGAGGCCGATCGCACGCGCCGCGGTCATCGTGACCCCCGAGCGGGAGACGCCCGGCTGCAGCGCCATCGCCTGCGCCACACCGAGGAACAACCCCGTCCGCACACCGATCGAGTCCATGTCCCGGACGCTCGGCATGCGCCGGTCCACCACGTACAGCACGATGCCGAAGACCGCGAGCATCACGGCGATCAACGCGGGCGCGCCGAGCGACTCCTGGATCACGTCCTCGGCGACCGCGCCCACGATGGCCCCGGGGATCGTCCCCACCACGAGCGCCCACGCGATGCGCTCGTCGGTCGTCGAGATCGCCCGCTGCGCGATCGTTCGCAGCCACGCCTTCAGGTAGCGCCACAGGTCGCTCCGGAAATAGATCACCGCGCCGAGCAGGGTCCCCATGTGCAGCGCGACGTCGAAGCTCTTGGCGAAGTCGGCGTTGCCGCCGAGCTGCTCCCAGCCGAACAGCCACGGCACGAGGATCAGGTGACCGGAGCTCGAGACGGGCGCGTACTCCGTGGCGCCCTGCACGAGCCCCAGCACGATCGCTTCCCAGACGCTCATGCGAGCACGCTCGGTGACCGGACGCTCATCGACGTGCGCTCACGACGGCTCGGTTCCTCCAGGACTCGCGACGGGCGGGAAGCCGACCCATGCTAGCGGCAGCCGATCGCCATCGGAACGGCCGAAGGACCGGTTCTTCAGGAGCGGACGGCCGGTGGGTCGCTACGGCGTCGGCGCGCCGACGGACGGCGCTGCGGTGGGGAGCGTGTCCGCCTCGGCGAATGTGTCGGTCGCCGGCGCGGCATCGTCGCCAACGATCGCGATCGACAGCAGCCCGATGCTCGCCGCGCGAGCCAGCCGCTCGACCGTGATCGGGTCGGCGAGCACCACGATGGGAGGCCCGGCCGACGCCGCGCCCGGCCCGCCCGCGACCGCGAGCGGCCGGTCGCCCTCGACCACGTCGAGCACCTCGAGCGCGGCGGCCAACGTCTCGGTGTAGGGACGGCCGGCGTTGGCGCCGAACGTCGCGAGCACGTCGACCTCGTCTCCGGCCCTGATGGTGCCGGGAGGCGGCCCGGCGGGCAGGACGAAGGCTCGAAGCCCGGGTGGCACGAGCGCGGCGACGGGGCCGCTGCCCGCGTCGCCCAAGCGCGTCTCGGTGAGCGTCTCCCCCTCGGCGAGGTCGGCGGCGAGCACCCGTCCGGTCACCTGCTCGACCCCGGTCAGGGCGCCGGGCGGCACGAGCGCCGACGGCACGTCGGCGAGCCGGAAGGAATCGGGAACCAGCACCGAACCGCGGGCGAGATCGGTCGCGGCCACCACCACCGGGGTCGGTGGGCCGACGTCGGGGCGGGTCGCCTCGAGCGTCGCGACGTAGGCCCGCACCGCGAGCAGCGCACCGAGGGCCGCGACCGCCGCCGCCCCGAACCACGCGATCGCCGACCTCGGCAGCCGTCGACGGAATCGAGCGATCATGCGGGCGAGCCTATGTCCGACCGTCGAGATCCTTCCGTGACGGGCGTCACATCGGACGCCCGCCGGCGGCGTCAGCGGCCGCCCGACCCCTTGGGCTCCTCGCTGAGCGGCAGCACGCGCATCCGGAACTCCTCGAGCGCCTCGCGCCCCACGATCAGCGCGGTCGCCTCGCGAACGCGGTCGGCGAGCGCCTGCGGGTCTCCATCGGTGCGGAACGACAGCTCCACGCGGGCCAGCACGGGTTCGTCCGCCATCGCTCAGACCTCGAAGCGCGCACCGGTGAGCGCCGATGCACAGGCGCATTCGCGGGCCGAGGGCAACGCCGGGATCACGGCGAACAGCAGATCGCGGAGCTTCTCGTTGTTCTCGGTGAACACGCGGACGACCTCCTCGTGGGTCACGGGCGGCACTCCCTCCACGCCCACGTCGTAGTCCGTGATGAGGGAGATGCTCGCGTAGCAGAGCTCCAGCTCGCGAGCGAGCAGGGCCTCGGGGTACTGGGTCATGTTGATGACCTCCCACCCCGCGCCCGCGAACCACGCCGACTCCGCGCGGGTCGAGAATCGCGGGCCCTCGACCACGACGACCGTGCCCCGGTCGTGGATCGGGATCTCGAGCCGGCTGCCCTCGTCGGCGATCGTCGAGCGCATCACGTCGCAGTACGGGTCGGCGAACGAGATGTGGGTGGTGACCGGCCCGTCGTAGAACGTGTTGGGCCGGTCTCGCGTGCGATCGACGAGCTGGTCGCAGATCACGAAGTCGCCTGGGTGCACGTGGGCCTGCAGCGATCCGCACGCGTTGGGCCCGAGCACGCGCCCGACCCCGAGCTCCTTCATCGCCCAGAGGTTCGCCTTGTACGGGATGCGGTGGGGCGGGAACTCGTGCCGTGAGCCGTGGCGGGGCAGGAACGCTACCCGGCGACCACCGACCTCGCCGATCGTGACGGCCGCGCTGGGGGAACCGTACGGCGTCTCCACCTCCACGGTCTCCGTGTCGTCGAGGAACGAGTAGAACCCGGAGCCACCGAAGACCCCGATCTCGGCGGTGGTCATGAGCTGCTCCCTTCCTTCGACGAGCCCGACGAGCCGGATGCGCCCGGCGAGGGTCCCGAGGAGCCAGAGCCGACCGCGCTCGTCGAGCCTTCCTTCGCGGCGCTCGCGTCGCCCTTCTCCGTCCCCGTGCCGGCCTTCCCGGCCTTCTCGCCCTTCTCGCCCTTCTCGCCCTTCTCGCCCTTCTCCTTCTGCTTGGACGACTTCTTCCCGTGGTCGGTGGCGTAGAAGCCCGTCCCCTTGAACGAGATCGCCGGGGGCGCGAAGACCTTGCGGAGCTCGCCGCCGCATTCGGGGCACTCGCGAAGCGGTTCGTCGCGCATCGACTGCACGATCTCGAAGAGGTGTCCGCAGCTCTTGCAGACGTACTCGTAGGTCGGCATGGCTCGCCGAGTCTACCGGCGGCCGCGGGCCCGGTTTGGCCTCCGGGGCGTGCGGGAAGGCCCG
>DASZOO010000112.1:0-3882 GCA_035550775.1 Actinomycetota bacterium
TGCAGGAACTCGACCTCGATCCGGAGCATCGCCTCCGCGGCGGCCGGGTCGACAGGACGATGCGTGATGCCGCTCAACGGGATCATCGTATGGCGTCGGCCGGCCTCCATGAGCGCCTTCGACATGCGGAGCGAGTGCGCCGCGTACACGTTGTCGTCGGCCAGGCCGTGGATGAGCAGGAGCTCTCCGTCGAGCTTCGCCGCATCGGGGATCAGGTCCGCGTTGGCGTAGGCGTCGGGGTCGGTGTCGGGCATGCCGAGGTAGCGCTCCGTGTAGTGGGTGTCGTACAGACGCAGGTCGGTGACCGGCGCCCCCGAGATCGCCGCGCGGAACACGTCTGGGCGCCGGAGCACCGCGGCCAGGGCGAGGTACCCGCCGTAGGACCAGCCGCGGATCGCCACGCGCGACAGGTCGACGAACGGGTGACGCTCGGCCGCGGCGAACAGGCCCTCCACCTGGTCCTCGAGCGCTGGATCGATGTAGGAACGGTGAACGGCCTGCTCCCACGCGACCCCGCGGAACGGGGTTCCCCGCCCGTCGATCACCAGCACCACGAATCCCTGGTCGGCGAACCACTGCGACTCGAGGAGCGGTCGTTGAGCGCGAACCACGCGGGCAAAGTGCGGCCCGCCGTACGGATCGAGGAGCACGGGGAGCGCCTCGGCCGGTTCCCCACCCCCGGGCGTGAACATCGCGGCGCGCAGCTCCTTCGGGCCCACCGATAGATGTCGAGGTCGCCCCACGATCACGGGGGACTCCGCGACACGCTCGAACTCATGGAGCACGTCGTCACCTCGCACCAGCCGGGCTGTGGGCAGCGGCTCCTCATCGCTCTCGGCGACGATCACCGCCAGGTCGCCGCAGGCCACCGCCCCGTGCTGCCCCGCGCCGTCGGTGACCCGCGTGAGCGTCCCGTCCGCGGCCAACCGCCACACGTGCATCTCGGTCGGCTCGCCGGTCGCCCGGAACCACACGTCGTCGCCGGCCTCGATCACCGACTCGACCTGGAGACCTGCCGGCGTGGCAGGGCGCCCGTCGATCAGGAGCGAGCGGGTGTCGTCGCGATGTCCGACCGAGAGCAGACGGCCTCCGGGAAGCCACGCCGGCACGCCTTCGGTGATGTGGGTCCATCGGTCGTCGTGATCGGCCCAGACCGCCTCGGTCGCGCCGTCGTCGGGATCGATGGCGAGCACCTGCACGTCGCGCTGGTCGCGTGACTGCACGAGCAGGAGGGGAGGGCCCTCCTGGGTCCACGACACGGCGACGACGTACTCGAACCCATCCCGGTCCCATCGCACGTCGACCCGGGAGCCGTCGAGGCCGAGGACGTGCAGGGTCACGAGCGCGTTGGGCGTGCCGGCCCGCGGGTATCGCACGGCGCGAGGGGGCACCGCCGGATCGATCGGCGACGAGATGTGCCACGTGTTCACGGGACGGTCGTCGACTCGGCAGGCGAGGAGGCGCCGGCCGTCGGGCGCCCACCAGTACCCTCGAACCCGCTCCATCTCCTCGGCCGCGATGAACTCGGCGACGCCCCACCGCACGTCAGGGTCCGGATCGGCGGCCAGCAGGGTGTCCTCACCGGACCAGGGATCGTGCACGCGCAGCGCGCCGCCGGTCTCGTAGGCGATCCGCGTCGACGAAGGGTCGATCCTCGCGTCGAACGGGGGTCCGGCGGTCGTGACCTCGCGGATCTCGCCGGTCACCAGTTCAGCGAGCCGCAGCGAGCCGCCGGCGGCCCACGTGGCACGGCGAAGCCCCGGGTCCGCGTCGTACGACGTCACACCGGATTGCGGCTCGCGCACGCGTTCGCGCCGGTCGAGCTCCTCCTGCGTCACCGCCTCCTCGGCGGCCGCCGGATGGTACAGCTCGCGTTCTTCGCCGCTCGCCAGATCGAGGACCCACAGGCCCGCCACCGGGTCGTCTCCCGCGCGCGTGCGCAAGAACGCCACGCGGGAACCGTCGTCGGCGATGCGGAACGCGCGAGGAAGGCCGAGGCTGAAGTTGCGGGTCCGCGCGGCCTGGCGCGGATAGCGATCGCTCATCGATCCCGCGCCACCGACACCGTGTCGCCGACGCGGACGGTGCCGCCCTGCACGACGCGAGCGTTCAGTCCCCGCAGCCGGTGTGCACGGCCCTGCTCGGAGTTCACGAACGCCAGCGCTTCGGGGCCGAATCGTGCAGAGAACTTCGAGCACCCACGATGCGGCCTTCGGCTGACCTCGAGCATCGCCTCACCGATGCGGAGCCGGGCACCGGGCGGCAGGTTCTCCTCACCCAGTTCGAGATCGACGTAGAGCTGGTCGCCGGCGAGGGCCCACCGGTCGACACTCCCCGAGAGCAAGGCGATGCACCGGGCGTTCATGACGGTCACCTCGGCCTCCGGCGAGTCCCCCCTGGCCCGCCACGAGTCGCCGACCAGCCCCGCGCCCGGTTCGATCGACGCCTCGGTCAACACCTCGCGCTCGTCCTCGACCGGTCGCCGCGCGATCATCTCGAGCTTCCCCTCGTCGTGCGGCGACCCCAGCACGTGCTCGAGGCCACGGTGCAGCTCATCGACCCTGGTGTCGGACACCCATGCTCCTCTTCGTCCGGACGACCACCGAACGTACCGTATGAGACCGTCGACAGCCGGCCTGCCTGCGGCCGCCCGGCCCGATCAGGCGGTGGTGCCTCGGAGCCTTCCTCCATCGAGTGGGTGCCTCACCCAGAGCGCGACACCCACGGCCACCAGGACCAAGCCCTCGGCGAGCATCGTCCACACCGGCGCCAGCGACGAGATGCCACCGGCGTCGCTGCCCTGCCATCCGTCCAGATCACCGAACAACGATCCTCCGGCGTCGCGGGCGAAGAGGTCGGCCGCGAGCACGACGACCACCACGCCGATGATCGCCGTCGTGGCGCAGAGGAACCGGGGACGCCCGCGGAGGGCGCCGAGGCCGGCGACGGTCGCGATGACGCCGAGACCCGCTGCGTTCGCAGCGATCGGCGAGAACGAGTCGAAGCCCCACGAGACGGCGTCCCATGACGACCACGACAGGAACGCGCCGAGGACGACGACCATCCATCCGATCGGCACGAGCAGCCATCCCACGACACGCGCCATGGTGCGACCCTACTCCCACGTCCCGGGAACCGGCCTGCAGGCCGGAGACGTCGGAACCGTGTCACAGGCCGGAACCCTCGCGGCATGTGCCGACGTACTGGTACCCGGAATCGCCACGGGCCCGCGGGGCCGACACGGAGGTAGAGCCGTGCCCGAAGAGCGCACCGATTCGGAGCTGCTGATCGCCTCGCGCACCGAGCCCGAGGCGTTCACCGAGCTCTACCGGCGTCACGCCGAGGACCTGCTTCGTTACTTCGCTCGGCGCACGCTCGACCCAGAGACGGCGGCGGAGCTCACGGCCGAGACGTTCGCGGAGGCGTTCGCCTCGCGGGCGAACTATCGCGATCAGCAAGGGGTGAACGGCGTGGCGTGGCTTTACGGCATCGCGCGACATCGGCTGGGTCGGTTCTTCCGAGCCGGCCGTGTCGACGCGGCGGCCCGGCGGAAGCTCGGGATGCCCGAACGCGAGCTTCCGCCCGAGGACTACGAACGCATCGAGGACCTGATCGACTTCGCCCCCATCCGGGAGGCCCTGGTCGAGGCGCTCCACACGCTCAACGACGACCAGCGAGAGGCGATGCGCCTGCGCGTGATCGACGGGCTCGGCTACCCCGAGGTCGCGCAGCGGCTCCGGTGCACCGAGCAGAACGCGCGGCAGCGGGTGAGCCGCGGCCTGAGGAAGATCGCGCTGCTGCTGCAGGAGCGAGGGATGCAGCTCACGACGGAGGTGGAGGCATGAACACGGACATCCGCTCGCTGCAGCTGCTGGAACGCGA
>DASZOO010000113.1:0-3126 GCA_035550775.1 Actinomycetota bacterium
CCGGATCAGGTCTCGTCGAGAGAGGCCAGCATGCGGCCCTGCCATTCCACCGTGGCCGCCACCTGGTTGAACGTGAACAGGTGCAGCGCCTCGATGTTCGCGCTGGGGTCTGCGAACGCCGGCGCCATGCCTTCGAGCAGCGCGTCGGGACCGAACTTCCCCGGCGTGAGCAGGTGGCCGACCATGCGCCTGTTCTTCTTGAGGTACCGAGCGCTGTCGGCCACCCCGATGCGCGCGCTGATCGTCATCAGCTTCGTGAGGTCGGCGACACCGGGCGTGCCCAGATGCACGGCCAGGGTCACGCCGCACCGGCGCATCTCGGCGATCCATCGCACGATCGCGTCCGGGTTGAAGCACATCTGGGTCGCCATGTACGAGACGTACCGCTGCTTCTCGAGGAGCACCTCGAGCAGACGCTCGTCCCCGATGTCGGCGTGGCCTTCCGGGTAGCCCGGCACCCCGACCGTCTCGAACGGGTGGCCGAGCTCGTCCATCGCTCGGAGCAGGGAGAGGCCGTCGAGGAACTCGCCCGGATCCTTGGCGTCGCCTCCGACGACGAACGCCTCATGGAACCCCGCCACGCGGCAGCGGTCGAGCAGCTCCGACAGGTGGGCTCGATCCTGGATCATGTGCGCGGACAGATGCGGGACGGCGTCGTGGCCGGCCGCCGCCATCCGTTCGGCCAGCTCGATCGTCGACTCGATGCCGTGGCTGGGCGAGGCGGTCACGGTCACCGCCGATCGCTCGGGCAACGCTTCGGCCGCTTCGGGCGCGTTGCGCAGCGGGATCAACTCGAACTTGGGGGCGGCGACGAGCGCCCGCATCGCCGCGCGTTGCCCCTCGGAGATCGCGGCGCCGCGCCGTCGTCTGGGCGCGCCCGCCTTCCGCCTACCGAGCTTCACCGCCACCTCGTTCCACCTCTCAGGCCACGACCGCGGCCATGATGCCGTATCGGCTCGCCGAGGAGTGAACCGGAGTCGAACCCGCGGTCAGCGATCACACGTTCGAGTCGGGGAAGCTCGCCTTCTTCCGCTCGATCCAATCCCGGAGCTCCTCGTCCTTCGCCTCGTCGATCGGCGGCGCCTCGTACTCGGCGAGCATGCGCTTCCAGATCGAGTTCGCCCGCATCGCAGCGTCGAGCGAGCCCTCGAGCTCCCACTGCTCGAACGAGTTGTTGTCGGCGATCTCGGACCGATAGAACGCGGTCTCGAAGTTCGCGAGCGTGTGGGCCGTGCCCAGGAAGTGCTGCCCCGGCCCGTTCTCCACGATCGCGTCGACGGCTTGCCCGTTCGGCGAGAGGTCCATACCGCGGACGAAGGCGTGCATCTGTCCGCATTGATCGAGGTCGAGCACGAACTTCTCGTATCCCATGGCGAGTCCGCCCTCGAGCCAGCCGGCGGCATGGAGCACGAAGTTGACGCCCGCCAGGACCGTGGGTTGCAGCGTGTTCGCCGACTCGTACGCGGCCTGCGCGTCGGCGACCTTCGATGCGGTGAGCGACCCGCCGCTGCGGAACGGCACACCGAGCCGCCGGGCGCACGCCGCCAACGCATACAAGACGAGGGCCGGCTCCGGCGTGCCGAACGTCGGCGCCCCCGACTGCATGGACATCGACGACGCGAACGAGCCGAAGACCACCGGCGCGCCCGGGCGCACGAGCTGCACGTAGGCGATGCCGGCGAGCGCCTCGGCGAGCGTCTGGGTGGCGGCGCCGGCCGCGGTGGCCGGGCTCATCGCGCCCGCGAGGATGAACGGCGTCATGATCACCGCCTGGTTCGCCTCGGCGTAGGCCTTCGCAGCGCCGAGCATGATCGAGTCCCACACGAGCGGTGAGTTCGCGTTGATCAGGCTGAGGATGTGCGGTCGTGCCTCGAGCGCGTCGGCCCCGAACAGGATGCGCGCCATGTCGACGGAGTCCTGCGCCCGCTGCGGATGGGTGACCGACCCCATGTACGGACGGTCCGAGTAGCGCATGTGCGTATAAACCATGTCGTAGTGGCGCTTGTTGACCGGCAGGTCCACCGGCTCGCAGACGGTGCCGCCGGAGTGGTGCAGGTACGGCGACATGGAGGCGAGCTTCACGAAGTTCCGGAAGTCCTCGATCGTGCCGTAGCGACGCCCACCGTCGAGATCGCGGACGAAGGGCGAACCGTAGGCCGGCGCGAACACCGTGGCGTTGCCTCCGATGTGCACCGTGTTCGCCGGGTTCCGCGCGACCTGATCGAACTCGTGGGGCGCCGTGGCCTGCACGAGCTGGCGGGCCAGCCCGCGTGGGAAGCGCACCCGATCGCCGTCGACGTCGCACCCGGCCCCTCGCAGCAGCTCGAGGGCATCGGGCGCCTCCCGGAACTCGATGCCGACCTGCTCGAGGATCGTGTCGGCGTTGTACTCGATCGTCGCCAAGCCCTCCTCGTTCAACACCTCGAAGGGGGTGAGGGTGCGGGTGATGAACGGCACCCGTTCGGCCACGGCCGCGAGTCGAGCGGCGGCTCTTCCCTGCCGGCCGCCCGTGCGACGCCGGCGCGGGGCTGCGGTCTCGTCGCTCATGAACTGCTCCTCTCGGGTTCGGTGGCGCGGCGACGCCGTCTCGGACGGTCACCCGAGGCAGCGATGCGCGGAGCCGGCAGATCGACGACGGCGTCCAGCCTGGGGAAGGGGTCGGTCGCGTGCGGGATGCCCATCGCTGCCACGAAGTGCTCCTGGAAGCGCGGCTCCACGGCGGTCTCGACCTTGTGAACCCTGCGCACCACGCCTTCGATCTCATCCCGAGCGGCGCGGTTCAACAGCGCGATGCGCGCCCCGGTGCCGGCCGCGTTCCCGGCGCTCGTCACGTGCTCGACGTCGCAGTCGGGAACCAGCCCGAGCACGAGCGCGTGCAGGGGGTCGATGTGAGCGCCGAACGCGCCGGCGAGCCTGATGCGGTCGACGCGCTCGACGCCGAGCGCATCCATCAACAGACGGCACCCGGCGTACAGCGCGGCCTTGGCGAGCTGGATCTGCCGCACGTCGTTCTGGGTGACCACGATGCGGGGCGCGCCCGGCGCCTCGTGCAACACGTAGGAGAACGTGCGCTCCTCGGCCTCGATCCGAGGGGTCCGCACGGCCAGGGCCCCGTCGATCACGCCG
>DASZOO010000114.1:0-5063 GCA_035550775.1 Actinomycetota bacterium
GGAGCACTTCCGTATGGACCGGTTCGACGAGCGCGGTCGCTCACCGTTCGTCGACCCGGTCGCCTTGCCGTTCCCGGTGCGGGTCGACGAGTAGACCCGCCCGACCTCAAGCGGCCGAGAGGTCGACGTCGACCAGGATCAGCTCGCTCGTGGCGGCCGCCTCGATCGTGACCGACGACACGTCGCGGATCTGCGCCGCCGCTCCCGTCCCCATGCGCTCGCCGCCGACCGCCACGTCGCCATCGATCACGTAGAGGTAGACGCCGCGGCCGGCCCCGAGCTCGTGGGTCACCGACACACCCGGGGTCAGCCGCGAGACGAACACGTGGGCGTCCTGGTGCACGAGCACGGCGTCGCCGCCGTCACCCGAGATCGCCCGCAGCAGCCGGTCGGTGCGGTCCTCGGTCGTGAAGACCTTCTGCTCGACGCCCGGCTCGAGGCCCCGTTCCGACGGCATGATCCACATCTGGATGAACCGCATCGGCTCGGTCTCGCTCGCGTTCTGTTCGGAGTGCCACGCCCCGCGACCGAGCGTCATGCGCTGTACCGATCCGGCCGGCAGCGGCCCGGGGGCACCGCCCACGTCGTCCTGGTGGCGGAACGAGCCCTCGACGACGTAGGTCAGGCCCTCGATGTCGCGGTGCGGGTGCATCGGCCAGATCGCGCCTGGCACGAGCCGGTCGTCGTTGAACACGCGCAGGGTGCCGAACCCCATGTACTCGGGGTCGTGGTAGGAGTCGAACGAGTAGTGCCAGCGGGCGCGGAACCAGTCGCCGTCGACGTCGCTGATCTGATCGTCGCGCCTGATCGTGATCGTCACGTCAGAGCTGGAGCACCGGGCAGGTCAGCGTGCGCGTGATGCCCTCGAGCTCCTGCATCGGCATCACCGTGCTCTTCGCCAGCTGATCGAGGTCGGTCGCCTCGGCGCGCGCGACCACGTCGTAGGGGCCGGTCACCGGATCGACGGCGACGACACCGTCGATGCCGCGGATCTGCTCGGTCACCTGGCCGGCCTTGCCCACCTCGGTCTGGATCAGGATGTATGCGTTGACCACGGCGCTCCCCCTATCCCTCGGTCGCGCCGCCGCCGGCGCCGCTCTTCTTGCCGCCCAGCATCTCCTTCGCCTTGCCGACCAGATCGCCGCCGGCCTCGACCGCCTTGTCGACCACCGGCTGTGCCTTCTCGACCAGGTCGCCGGCGGTCGCCCGCGCCTTGTCGAGCATGGGCTCGGCCTTCGACGAGAGGTCGGTCGTGGCCACCTTGGCCTTGTCGACCAACGGCTCGGCCTTCTCGACCAGCCCTCCGGCCGTCTCGGCGGCCTTGCCGGCGATCTCGCTCGCGGTGCCCGCCGCCTTTCCCGCGAGGTCGCTCGCGGTGCCCCTCGCCTTGTCGATGATGCCCTTGTCCTTCTGCACGTCGCCCATCGGCCCTCCTCGCCCGCATGATGGCCTTTCATCGTCCCGGCGACGGCGCGGCACTGCAAACGCGCAGGTCAGAGGGCGAGAACCCTCCGCTAGCCGAGCGGTTCGGGCGGCGCGATCGACGGGTCGGCCGGCACGTCGTCGGCCTCGGTGACCGGCCGATCGAGCTCGGGGGTCCGCAACGCGAACCATGCGACGACTCCCCCCATCAGCGCGAGCGCCGACGCCCCCGCGTACAAGGTCATGGGGCCGGCGTGCTCGTAGACGAACCCGCCGAGGCCGGCGCCGATGATCGGTCCGAGGCCGAAGCCCACCATCTGCGAGACGGAGTTCCCGGTCGAGTACAGCGACGAGGGGAGCAGGCGGCCGACGACCACGACCCCGGTCGTGAACAGCATGCTGAACGCCACGCCCTCCAGCACGGTCAACAACGAGACGATCGTGGGGTTCGAGATCGACCCCCACAGCAGGAACCCGATCGCGTAAACGGCGCACCCGAGCGCGTAGACACGTCGCAAGCCGAGCCGGGCCTGCAGGCGCGAGCTCGACCGCATCATCGGCACCTCGATCAGGCCCCCGGCCGCCGTGCCGATGCCGACGAGCAGCGGACCGCCTCCCTCGCTCGCGATCTTGAGCGCGATGAAGTTCCACGCGGCGTTGAACCCGGTCCACACGAGGAACAGCGCCGCGAGGAACCCCCAGAACCGCGGGGCGTGATGGAACACGGCGCCGACCGTGCCGAGCCGGCTGCCTCCGGTCGCGGCCTCGTGCCGGGGGGTGTCGCGCGGGATCGTGAAGGACCAGGCGAGCACCAGCACGCACGAGAGCGCGTACGCGGGCATCGCCCACCCGATGCCCGCCTGCTGGAACGTCCAGCCCAGCGTGAGGCACCCGATCGCATAGGTGAAGCTCTCCCACGACCGGACCCGGCCGTAGTCGCTCATGCGATCGGCTCCGAGATGGTCGAGCGTGATGGCGTCGATGTTGGGTCCGGTGCTCACCATGGCCCCGGCGAGCAGGAACCCGGCCGTCGCGATCGCGCCGACGCCCTCGGCCGCCGCCAGCGCGAGCCCGAACACCGCGGAGAGGAACGCGCCGATCTGCAGCGCGGTGCGCCGCCCGATCGTGGAGTCGGACAGGTGCCCCCACAGGGGGTTCAGCACGATGCGCGCCACGGCCATCGCGGCGATCACGAGCCCGATGCCGCTCTCCGAGAGCCCCTTGCCGTCGAGGTAGAGGGCCAGGAACGGGAAGAACGCCGCGATCACGAACCCGAACGTGAGGAACAGCCCGCGCACGGCGGCGTCGGGGCGGACGGCATGGGTTCGTCGATCGACCAGGGCGGAACCTCCGGGACCTCGGGGCACTGGATGCGCGGGACCCGGACAGTATGCGTTGGCGGGCGGCCGGCGACCGACCGCTCGGTCACCGCCCGCATCGGGACGGAGCGGGCTAGGTGATCCGCACCTCGGCCTGCGCGGCCAGCGCGGATGCCCGGTCGGGATCGAGCTTGCCCGCGCCCGGCATCTCGGCGTTCGCGGTGGCCGCGCCGAGCGCCAGGCGCAGCGCCTCCTCCCATCCGTCGCCTCGGTCGAGCGCGGTGACGAGCCCGGCCAGGAACGAGTCGCCGCTGCCGACGGGGAAGCGCCCACGCACGTACAGCCGCCCTTCGTACATCGTGCCGTCGGGCGCCGCGAGCACGACGCCCTCGGCACCCCTGGTCACCACGCCGGCGTGGCCGTCGCCCCCGGCGAGGTCGCGCAGCTTCGAGGCGGCGGCCATCGCGTCGTCGCGGCGGGAGGTCGGCACGCCGAGCAGGCCGCGGGCCTCCGACGCGTTGACCTTCACCACGTCCGGCTGGGCTTCGAGGGCGAGGCGCAGCCGCTCCCCCTCCGCGTCGAGCGCGACGTGCACGCCTTCGATCCGCGCGTCGCGGACGAGGTCACGGTAGCCGTGATCGGGCGCTCCGACGGGAGTCGAACCGCTGATCGTGAGCCACCCGCCCGGAGCCCACGCCGACTCGACCGCGTGCAGCAGCTCCACCCACGCGGCCGAGGGCACGTCGGATCCGTGCTCGTAGAACTCGGTCAGCCCGCCCGTCTCGCGTTCGGCCACCGACAGCGAGGAGCGGTTCTCGCCGTGGGTCCAGACCCCGCGCACCGGCACACCCTCGCCGTCGAGCGTCTCCTGCAGCCACTTCCCCGTGTGCCCTCGGAACAGCGCGACCGCCGTCGCCCGAGCCCCGAGCGCGTGCGCGGCGCGGGCGGCGTTCAGCCCCTTGCCGCCCGCGACCTGCACGAAGCCGTCGGGGCGGTGGATGTCGCCCCGCACGAGCCGCTCGATCTCGAACAGCTTGTCCACCGAGGGGTTCGCGGCGAGGCAGACGATCATGCCGCGCTCCCCCGCTCCAGGGTGTCCAGCGCCTCCTGCATCGTGGGCTGCGAGTCGACCCCGCCCGAGGACCGCGTCGAGAGGGCGCCGCACGCGTTCGCGATCGCGACGCAGCGCTCGAGCGGCTCGCCGCGGAGCATCGCCGTCAGGAACCCCGCGTCGAACGAGTCCCCGGCGCCGGTGGTATCGACGGCATCGACGGGCACCGCCGCCACCTGCGCTCGCTCGCCCGGGCCGACGGCGATCGCGCCGCGCTGCCCGCACTTCACGACGACGACCGGGCCCCGGCTCCTGAGCGTGGCGATCGCCTCCTCGAGATCCGACGTGTGGGCCAGGCGTGTCGCCTCGATCTCGTTCGGCAGCAGCACGTCGATCGAGGGAAGGAGCGCGTCCAGGCCCGCGTTCCACGTGCCGCTCGGATCCCAGTTCGGGTCGACCGACGTGGTCGCGCCCGCCTCGCGCGCCTCCGCGAGCACGCCCGGGAGGTCGGGAGCCAGGCCCGTCTGCAGGAAGTACGAGCTCACGTGCACGTGACGAGCCGATGCGAGGAGCTCCGGGTCGATCAGCGACGCGCGGAGGTCGCCGATCGTGCCCGGCGACGTGAGGATCGCCCGGTCGCCCGGCATCGAGAGCACGACGGTGAGCCCGGTCGGGCGGTGGGGGTCGGTCGCGAGGCCGGTGACGTCGACGCCGCGCGCCACCAGCTCGTCGCGCAGGTACGACCCGAACACGTCGTCACCCACGACGCCGGCGATGGCCACGCGCAGCCCGAGGCGGGACGCTCCGCACGCCATGATCGCGCCCGAACCGCCCACGGTGAGCCGGGCCTCGTCGACGAGGCGCTCCGCCTGGCCGAACGCCGGCGTCACGTCGCCGCCGCGCAGCACGAGGTCGGGGTTCACGTCGCCGAGCACGAGCAGGTCGAGATCCATCCGACGCGAAGCCTACCGACGGCGTCCGGCGGGCGCTTCGTACGATGGTCTCGTGTCGGTGAGCATCGAGCTGATCCGCGGCGACATCACGACGCAGTCGGTCGATGCGATCGTGAACGCCGCGAACACCGCCCTGCGCCCGGGAGGCGGCGTCGACGGCGCGATCACGAGGGCGGCCGGGGCCGAGGCGCTGGCCGACCGGGAACGCGTGATCCGCGAGCGGGGACGCACCCCGCTGCCGACCGGCGACGCGGTCGCGACGATCGCCGGCGACCTCGACGCCCGATGGATCATCCACACGGCGGGACCGATCTACTC